>NZ_JBQSVM010000020.1:0-61972 GCF_052376235.1 Psychrobacter sp. AOP7-A1-24
TTGTCTTAAAAACTGCCGTTAGGTATGAAAAATTATGTCTATGTTGACTATTTTAGGAACAGCTGATAACCAACGTTGTCATTGACCGTTGCACAGTCATAACCAATATCTAAAAGCGCGTCTTGTAGCTGACGAGAGTTGCCTTCAGAGGCTTGCAAACCAACCAGTACACGACCTTCGGCGGCACCATGGTTGCGGTAATGAAATAAAGTAATATTGAAATCATCGCCCAGTTTTTCTAAGAATGTTAGCAATGCACCTGGACGTTCTGGGAATACTACTTGTAGCAATTGTTCGTTTTCGACATGGGCATGACCACCAATTAGGTGGCGGATATGTGATTTGGCGATATCATCATCAGTCAGATCGTGAGCGGTATAGCCATCTTTTGACAATTGGTTGCTGATCGTCTGGCGCTCTTTTTCGCCTTCTTTTAAAGCAATGCCGACAAATATTGAGGCAGGTTCCATCGAGTCTGGTGATTTTTTGCTGTCAGCACGGTAATTAAATTCTGTGATATTACGACCGTGTAGACTGCGACAGAAGTTTAAGAACGCACCCGTTTGTTCAGGGATAGTCACCCCAAAGATGGCTTCTTTTTTCTCACCAATTTCGGTACGCTCAGCGATATAACGCAGGCGGTCAAAATTCATATTGGCACCGCAAATGATACCGACACAATTTTTGTCTTGGATATTATGGGCTTCGATATACTTTTTCATACCTGCGACAGATAGTGCGCCAGCAGGCTCAACGATGCTGCGGTTTTCTTCAAAGATGTCTTTGACAGCCGCACATACTTCGTCATTGGTACAGGTAATCACTTCAGGTTCAACGATAGGACCTGAGTTATCGCTTTTTTGCGTACGAATGACGTCAAAAGGCAATTCGCCAATTTGCGCCACTGCCACACCATCGACGAACAATCCTACTTGCTCAAGCTTGACGCGCTCACCTGTTTCAAGCGCCGCTTTTAAACAAGCTGACTGTTCGGCTTCCACCGCAATCACTTTTACATGTGGTGCCACTTCGCCTAAGAATGCGGCAACCCCTGAAACTAGGCCGCCACCACCAACGGCAACGAATACATAGTCCATGTTGCGCCACTGCTGAGTCAGCTCAAGACCAATGGTGCCTTGTCCTGCGATGACCAATTCATCATCATAAGGTGGAATAAAGGTCAGTCCTTCGCGTTCAGCGCGTTCAATCGCATAACGGTTCGCTTGATCGAAGCTATCACCATGTAGATCTACATTACCACCAAGTGCTCTTACCGCATCCACTTTGATGTCGGGAGTAGTGGTTGGCATAACGATGATATTATTTAGTGATAATTTACGCGCAGAGTACGCCACGCCTTGCGCATGGTTACCTGCTGAGGCACAAATGACGCCGCGCGCTTTTTTTTCATCACTCAACTGACTGATACGGTTATAGGCGCCGCGCAATTTGAAAGATTTGACTGGTTGTAAGTCTTCACGCTTAAAACGAATGTCATTGGCAAAACGTTGGGTCAGCTTGGGTGCCGTTTCAAGTGGTGTTTGAATAGCAACGTCATAGACGGTGGCTTGTAAGATGGCTCGTACCCAGTGTGACAACATAGTAATCCCTAAACAGAATGAATATAAAAAGTGTAGATGAATATAAAAACGAAATAGATTAGCCTATGCCGATTTTTAGTATCTTGCAAGACTCAATTACAGTTTTCTTAGGATTTTGAGTTCAAATGTAGATGAAGTACAGGTATTTGACGAAGTTAAGACTGATCCGAGCATGATAGAACTCATAAATTAGCGTCATGATGCGCTAACATCCATTAATATCATCGGTTATAATAGCCACGCATTTTACCTCTTTTAGCCTTTTACTTCTTTTAAGACCATACGTTTATTTTCCAAGGATTTATGATGAGTGATCAGCAAGCACAAAAGCAAGCCGCGGCCAAAGCTGCGCTAAGTTATATCGAAGACGATATGATACTTGGGGTAGGGACAGGTAGTACGGTCAACTGTTTGATTGAATTGTTGCCACAATTGAAGCTTGCTGGCGCCGTCGCTAGTTCACAGGTGACGGAAGACAAACTTCGTGCGCTTGGTATCGAAATAGTCGATTTGAACTTTGCTGGTACATTGGATGTTTATATTGATGGTGCAGATGAAGTTAATGAGCACTTGCAACTTATCAAAGGCGGCGGCGGTGCATTGACTCGCGAAAAGATTGTGGCAGCAGCTTCAAAAAAGTTCGTCTGTATGGTCGATGATAGTAAAAGCGTTGATATACTAGGTCGCGTGTTTCCAGTACCGATTGAAGTATTGCCACAAGCACGCTCGTATGTGGCTCGCCAATTAGCCAAATTAGGAGGTGAGCCAGTTTATCGTGAAGACTTTGTCACCGATTATGGCAATGTCATCTTAGACACCTATGATTTGGATGTAAGTAATCCAATCGCGCTTGAAAAAGAGCTGAACAATATCGTGGGCGTGGTCTGCAATGGTATCTTTGCGGCAAACCAAGCTGATGTATTGCTAAAAGCAGGGGCTAATGGGGTGACGACGTTAACGCGTTAATTCAACCTCAAGTCATTTGTACAAATAAGAAAGCCGTCCAGATTTGGACGGCTTTCTTATTTAGGAGTTTATTGGCAAATTATCTTACCATTTATTTTACTAGCTTTTTATAGAATAGCCTAAGACAATACAAGCTATGCAGGCAGCTTAATTTTGTCTTTGAGTAAAAACTCCATCAATGCTTTTTGTGCGTGTAAGCGGTTTTCGGCTTCATCCCAAACGACAGAACGTGGGTCGTTGAGCATATCATGAGAGATTTCCTCACCACGGTGAGCTGGCAAGCAGTGCATAAACACCACTTCAGGGTCGGCCTTGTCTAATAGAGACGGCGTCACTTGATAAGGGGCAAAACGACGTGCACGCGTATTTTGCTCAGACTCCTGACCCATACTCGCCCACACATCGGTGACAATTAGGTTAGAGTCTTTTGCGGCATCTTGTACGTTTTCTACCAGACTCACGCAGTGTGAGAAACGCTCCATAAGTTTCGGATCAGGCTCAAACCCGTAAGGTGCTGCCACGCGTAATTCAAAACCAAACTGATTGGCAGCTTGCATAAATGATGAGCACATGTTGTTGCCATCACCAACCCATGTGACGATTTTGTTTTCAATACTACCGCGATGCTCGTAATAGGTTTGCATATCAGCGAGCAATTGGCATGGATGATAGTCATCAGTCAATGCATTGATAATAGGCACACTTGAATATTCAGCAAAGGTTTCAACTTTTTCGTGTCCAAAGGTACGAATCATAATGATATCGACCATGCTAGAAATCACACGTGCTGAGTCTTCTAGTGGCTCACCGCGACCTAGCTGAGTATCATTTGGCGATAAAAATATGGCGCTGCCACCAAATTGACCCATACCCGTCTCAAATGAGATACGTGTACGCGTTGAAGATTTTTCAAATATCATGCCAAGCGTACGACCAACAAAAGGCTGATATATCTCGCCTGCGTGTTGCATCTTACGCAATTCGCTTGCGCGTTTGATCAAGTTTTCTAGTTCTTGTTTGGTTAAATCAGATAAGGTTAAAAAATGGCGCAAACTCATAGTAATCCTAGCAGTCGATCGCAGTCAGTGAAACGTTATCAATCTTCAATAGCATCGCGTCAGTGCGTATACTGGGGTGACAACAAACTTTTAGTATAGCGTATTTACTTTCAATGTAAACGTTCATTTTTATCAAGAGTAAATGGCTTGCCAAATAGACCAAAATCATATTAGCAAGCCATGATACCTTGTATGTTAATGACTGTGCCGCTAATGATTATGCCTGTGTACGGTTTGGACGTATGCTGAGGCGACATAATAGCTCATAGCTAATTGTCCCAGCATGACCTGCCACTTCATCGACACGCGGCGCATCACCCCAGAGCATGACCTTACTATCTATAGCAAGACTTTCAGGTGCGCCACTGATATCAATGACAATCATATCCATAGCCACGCGCCCAATCACAGGGCAACGATAGCCTTGATTATCGTTAGCATCTATAACAGTGACATAAGCATCATCAGTGACCACACGTGGGTAGCCATCACCATATCCAACGCTTACCAATGCGGTTCTGGTATCTTGCTTTACACGCCAGCGACTACCATAGCCAATCGCATCATTTGCGTTAACGGTTTGTAAGGCGATAATCTGAGCACTAAACTCCATCGCTGGCTGCAAGTCTAATTCTTGTGCGCTTTTATCAACGACAGGCGAGCTACCATATAAGATAATGCCTGGACGTACCCAATCATAATGGTACTCTGGGAAATTAACAATACCAGCAGAGTTGCATAATGAGCCTTGAATATCTGGGCTAACGGTGTCTTTTAAAGTTGCCAGTACACTTGAGAAACGCTCAATCTGCATTGCATTTAATGGATGATCGTGGTCATCAGCATTGGCAAAATGTGTGGTTAGTATCAGCTGGTAGCCCGCTTCATGTAGGCGTTTTGCTGCTGATAGCACACCCTCAGCATTGAAACCCAAACGGTTCATGCCTGTATTGTATTTCAGCCAAGCCACTTTAGTTGCACTGCCAGCTGGCGGGATATTTTGTAGTGCCCATTCTAGCTGTGGCCCGTGATGAATCACACAGCTAATCTCATGATCAATCGCTTGTTGCCACTCACCAGCGCTAAACGCACCTTCTACTAAGCCGATAGTTTTATCCCAACCTAACTGTCTGGCTTCTAACGCTTCAGTCAAAGTAGCGACACCGATACCATCTGCCTGCTGTAGTGCTGGCAAAACTGCCGCCACACCATGCCCGTAAGCGTTAGACTTGACCATAGCCAACACTTTAGACTGGGGTGCACGTTGTTTTACTTGATTTAGGTTATGAGTAAGAGCTTTTGGTTTTATAGTGATTGTGCGCATAATCGCCTTCTGTATGAGTAGAATTATGAAGTTATAAAGCCAGTACAGCATCGATTGAATTGATGCGATACTGGCTGTTGTATTAAAAACTGTTAATTGAAAATTACTTGCTGACTTATCATTAAACCTGATTTTGTATCGAACTTAAACGTTATAAAGTTGGTTACTCGTCATTTTCAAAACTCACGCCTTGGTAGTACTCTGGCGTTAGGTTAATGAAGCGGGTAAATTGACCTTCAAAGCCCAAACGAATAGTACCGATAGGGCCGTTACGCTGTTTGCCAATGATGACCTCAGCCACACCTTTGTGGTCTGAGTTTTCATTATAAACCTCGTCGCGATAGATGAAGGTAATCAAATCGGCATCCTGCTCAATCGCACCAGACTCACGTAGATCCGACATAATAGGACGCTTATTAGGACGGTTTTCCAGACTACGGTTAAGCTGTGATAGGGCAATCACTGGGCACTCAAGCTCACGTGCTAGTGCTTTTAGACTACGAGAAATCTCAGAAATCTCGCCAACACGGTTACCATCTAGACTTGGTACTTTCATCAACTGAAGATAATCGACGATGATAGCACCTAATTTGCCGTCATGGTTTTTAGCGATACGGCGACAGCGTGAGCGCATCTCAGATGGTGGTAGGGCAGTACTATCGTCAATATATAAATGCTTTGATTGTAAATGCTGAATGGCGTTCATCATTTTCGCCCATTCATCTTCGTTCATTTGCCCAGAGCGTAGGTGCGTCTGATTAATCGCACCCCATGAGGATAACAAACGCATCACGATAGACTCAGCAGGCATTTCCATCGAAAACACGACGACTGGCAAATCTTCATTAAACAAAATACCTTCTGCTAAGTTCATCGCAAAAGTGGTTTTACCCATCGAAGGACGCGCAGCAACAATAATCAAATCACCCGCTTGTAGGCCTTGTGTTTTGTTATTCAACTCGGCAAATGGTGTCTGTAAACCAATCATGCCATCGGGATTGGATTTGAGCTCTTGAATTTTATCGATAACATTGGTCAAGACAGAAGTTATACCGACAGGGCCACGCTGTTCCGCGCGTTTGTTATGTTGCTCATTGATACTAAATATTTTGCCCTCGACATTGTCTAGAATGTCACTAACGCTTTGGTCTTTTGGATTATAGGCAAGTGTCAACATATCATTACCAGTGGTAATCAGTTGGCGTAGGGTTGATAGCTCGCGTACGCGTTGGGCATAGGCAGTCAGGTTAAACAAGGTCGCAGGACTTTGGCTCAAAATATCCGCCAAATAACTGTCACCACCTGCGCCTTTAAGTAGCTTTTGCGCTTCTAGCCAGTCGTGTACCATGACCGTATCATAAGGCTCATTCACTGCCGCCAAATGGGCAATGGCATCAAAAATGTATTGATGTCGCCCAGCATAAAAGTCATCTTTAGTGACAATGTCGGCAATCTTGTCGTACGCCTCTTCGATACTCATCAAAGACGCGAGCAATGCCTTTTCAATATCAATATTGTGCGGCGGTGTCTGATTGAGTAGGTCGTCGGTTTTGTCGTTTTCTGCCATGAGTGCCTAATGAGTTAAAATGGGTATGAAAAAGGATGTCGATGATAGAGCAATACAAACATAGCGCGCCTCTACGATAGAAGTACTAAAACGTGGTCTCAGGTTTGTCTGTAAATGCTACAATCAGATGCGAAAGTTTAACACATAATGTGGTTTTTTAGACTTGTTAAAGAACTAAATCTGAAGTGTTTGTTTTTCATGAACTAAGAGACACCATAAAAAATATAAGCATAAAAACTTAAAATACGAATTATAAATACAATAAAATCAATTATTTAGATAAATAGGGCTATTGTTATGATAGAGAAAAAACGACCGCTATTAATCACCACAGGTGAGCCTGCGGGTATTGGAATGGATATAGTGCTAGGATTAGCAGTAGAGGGCAAGTTGCAAGATTTTGCTCGGCCAATTTGGGTGACTGCTGATGCTAAAGCGCTGCAAACTCGCGTAGATGAATTGGTCACGGCGGGCGTGCTTAAAAGTATACCTAGTTGGCATACTATCAATACAGATATAAATGCCGATAATTTCGATGTTAACTTAGTAGAGCAGATATCACAGCAAGATATAGGCGCTGATAGTGCTTTTATCCTATTGGATATTCCTTGTGCCGCACCCGTTGTCTGCGGGCAAATCAATATCGCTAACTCAGCGATGGTGGCTCAGCAGTTAGACGTTGCTCATAAACTGGCGATAAATAACACAGTCGCTGCCATCGTCACAGGTCCACTACAGAAATCAGCGTTGATAGATGCTGGTATTAAGCTATTAGATGGCACCATGTTTAGTGGTCATACTGAGTTTTTTATGCAGCAAAGCGGTTGTGAGAAAGTCGTTATGATGCTTGCCAATCAAGCAATGAAAGTAGCGCTTGTCACTACACATTTGCCATTGAAAGACATCCCAGCTGCGATTACTGCGGATAACGTGCGTCAAACGGTACAAATCGTCATTGATGATATGCGAGAGAAGTTTGGTCTCACGCAGCCTCGTATTTTAGTCTGTGGTCTTAATCCCCATGCAGGCGAGGGCGGGCACTTGGGAAGCGAGGAGATTGATATTATCAATCCAGTGTTGCGAGAGTTCATCGATGCAGGTGTCAATATATCTGAGGCGATGCCAGCCGATACATTATTTACGACCAGACATTTAGCCAATTGTGATGCGGTTATTGCCATGTATCATGACCAAGGGTTACCAGTATTGAAATCACATGGGTTTGGCGATACGGTCAATCTAACCTTGGGATTGCCCTATATTCGTACTTCTGTCGATCATGGTACAGCGTTAGATTTGGCAGGAAGCGGCGGGGCGAGTGCGACCAGCTTATACCAAGCATTAAATATGGCTAATGAAATGGCTGATAAATCACTGAGCCATTAGCCATGTGTAATTGATCACGATACTATTTTTAAAAACACAGCTGCTGAAAACACAGCCTAATTATGAGCTGTGGTATAATTTGTAATTATAAAGTCAGCATATTGCTGCCATTACATTATCATCGCCCATTTATCTTTTATACATTAAGACTCTTTTATGTCCAATTCTACATTTGATGCTCAAACTATTTCTAACAGCTTACGTGCTGCCAAACATCAGCCGCGTAAGCGCTTTGGTCAAAATTTCTTGCATGATACTAGCGTCATTCGTGAAATCGTCGAAAGTATCCGTCTAGAGCGCGATGACAATTTGATTGAGATTGGGCCGGGTATGGGCGCATTGACCGAGCCTTTGTTAGCAGAGGTTGATACGATGACCGTGGTGGAGCTGGATCGTGATTTGGCAGACAGCTTACGTATTCGTATTGGTGCCAACAGTCATCCAAACTTTGAAATTATCAAAGACAACGCGATGCATGTAGATTATCGTGAGCTTTATAGTGAAGAGCGCGGTAAGCTGCGAGTAGTGGGTAACCTGCCATATAACATCTCGACGCCTATCTTGTTTCATCTGCTTAGCTATGCCGATGTGATACAAGATATGCATTTTATGTTGCAAAAGGAAGTGGTCGAGCGTATCACGGCTGATGTGGGTAGCAAAACTTATGGTCGTTTATCAGTCATTATGCAGTACCACTGTGATACAGATTATTTGCTGACCGTTCCTCGTGGTGCTTTCAATCCACCACCAAAGGTGACTAGTGCCGTCTTCCGTCTGACGCCGCATATCCACAAACCAATCGTGGCAAATGATGAAGAGCATTTTGCCATTGTCGTACGTGAGACTTTTAACCATCGTCGCAAGACATTACGCGCTATCTTCAAAAAATCAACGTTACTGCCGACATTGAGCGAAGATGATTTTGTGGCTTGTGGTATCGATCCGCAGGCGCGACCTGAGACTTTAAGCGTCACAGACTTTGTGAACCTAAGCAATCATTCACAACAGCTAGACGTATAATATATCTTCGAGGAATAAAAGCATACTACTAACCGTCAATCATAATGGCGGTTTTTTATGCTTTATTTTTTGATTAGTGCTTAAGTGTTTATTTCTTATTGAACTGTCTTTAACTATCATATTTAGACCATTGAGGTGTTATGAGTTTTCGCCATCAGTATGTTATCGGTGACTTGCAAGGTTGCTATGCTGCATATCTACAACTACTAAAGATACTGGATTTTGATCCTGCCCAAGACAAGATATGGTTTGCTGGTGATCTGGTAGCACGCGGCGAGGATTCATTGAACACGCTGCGTCATGTCAAAGCGTTATGTGAGCAAGGCGCTGCGGCAACGGTATTGGGCAATCATGATCTTAATTTGATAGCAGTCTGGCGCGGTGCAGCCAAACTCAAAAATAAAGATAAAACCGCACCAATTTTTGCTGCGGATGACTGTGATGAGTTGCTTGAATGGTTACGACATCAGCCTATATTGGCTTATCCTGATGAACATACGGTGCTGGTACATGCGGGTATTCCACCGCACTGGAGTATTGAAGCCGCCGCAGAGTACGCACAGCAGCTAGAATCTCAGTTGCAAAGCAATCTAGAGCAGCTCGACCAATTGCTGCCGAATCTATATAGCAAAGAAGCGGATAAATGGCATGCAGGTATCGAAGGATTCACTAAATTGAGGGCGATTGCTAATTACTTTACGCGTATGCGCTTGTGTAAGCAGGATGGGGCGCTTGAGTTTAGCTTTTCAGCAGGCTTAGATGAGCCTATGCCAACCGACTTTTTACCTTGGTTTGAGTGGCAAGTACCGCGCACTCGTAAGGTATTATTTGGTCATTGGGCTGCGCTAAAAGGCGAGATTGATTTGCCACATGCGCGTTCACTCGACGGTGGCTGCGTGTGGGGCAATTATCTATTGTCTTATAGATTGGGTGACGGCAAGGTAATAACTTCAAGCGAGCAGTGCCCGAGTTCATAGTGAGGGTTGTAAGCGTCGTGATATACAAAGGTTGAACAAATAGTCTGTTATAAGTGGTTCCATTATACCAGTCTGTTTTGGTGGTTCCCTTGGGGTATGCTTAAAACAGAAAGAGGGCAATGAACTTCATCGCCCTCTTTTTTAATATTGATTACTGCATACAATAGAGTTCTACATAATATGGAACGTCGCTTCTGTTTGCATATTATCGTTAAGCGCTTGCACTATAGTGAAGTCCACTGCTGTTGATGGCTCAGAGGCGCCACTAGATACTGACGTAGTAGCAGTCTCATTAGCTATATTTGCATCCACTTTATCAGCGCCTTCAAACACTAATTCATCATTATTTACATCAAGTAAGTCAACAATGCTAGGCAGCTCGGTCAGTTTTGAGTCTGTAAGAGAGCCTATATCGTTGAAGGCTGGAATAGTATTTTCATTACTATATAGAGCGGTCTCATCATCTACTGAACTCAAACTAATAGAGTCTTCACTGATGCTATAGCTATCATCCTGCGATATACCATCACTCTCAAAGTTATGGAGTGTCAACTCACTAGGCTCTGGAGATGTTGCATCTGAGGTAATATTGATCCCATAGTGACTCGCTTGCTTAGTATCTAAATCAATGACTTTGATATAAAAATCTTCTGCAAGCTCTGACTCATCCAAGCCAAGTTCGGTACGGTCAGATTGATACGTATAATCACCATTTGGCTTTACAGTTAGCTGACCATTCTCAGTGTTCACTGTCAATGATTCCGCTGACGGGCTGCCTGCTTGGATCGTAATCGTCTGCCCAGCTATCTGAATATCATAGTTGTTAGGGACGTTGACATTGTCATCTGCAAAGATATTGCCTGTAATGTCTTGATAACCAGTAAACTCAGTATATTCAACATCTTTAAACTCAGTAACATTAAAATCAATTAATGATCCTGATGAATATACATACAAGTCTAGAGTATATTTACCTGGTGACAGAGTATTTTTGCTCAGCTCAATCAAAGAGTTATTCGAGCCTACTGATGAAATTGAACCGCTGGATGAAGAAGACATCCCTGGTCCTTGAAACGTATAGTTATAGCTGCCTCGAATGATATTAGAACCATTAGTTAGCTCCAGCTGAGGCATCCCATTTTGACCAGTGACTTCAAACTCTATAACTTCATTTATATAAGAGGATGCCTGCTTTTCTACTACCGTCTGCTGCTCACTGACAACGCTAGTTTCAAAGACTTCTTGCAACTCAATATTAGATTCTTGAGTAAGCGAATCGACAGTAATCGTAGCAGTTTGGGTAATCACGCCACCCTGACCGTCATCAATGGTATAAGTGAAGCTGTCTTCACCATTGAAGTCGGCGTTTGGTGTGTAGGTGTAGCTGCCATCTGCATTAACAATAACACTGCCATTTGTAGTTTCTTCATCTAAAGCATAAGTGAGGGTATCACTATCCACATCAGTGGCTTCAGCTAGCATACCTGTATCGATGATATTCTCCGCAACACCAATAACACTATCTTCTGAGACTGGCGCATCATTTACGGCAGCGATAGTGATTGTTGCGGTTTGAGTGATCACGCCACCCTGACCATCAGTCACAGTATAGGTAAAGCTGTCTTCGCCATTGAAGTCGGCGTTTGGTGCGTAGCTATAGCTGCCATCAGCGTTAACGGTAACTTTGCCATTAGCAGCATTGTCTTTTAATGCATAGGTTAAATCATCACCATCCGCATCGGTAGCCGCTTCTAGTTGACCAGTCGCGACCGTGTCTTCGGTCGCTTCGATAGCAGTATCTGTTGAAACAGGTAGATCATTGACTGAAGCGACGGTAATAGTTGCCGTTTTAGTAATGGTCTCTGTACCATCAGTCACAGTATAGGTAAAGCTATCTTCACCATGGAAGTTAGCATTTGGCGTGTAGCTGTAGCTGCCATCTGCATTAACAATAACACTGCCATTTGTAGTTTCTTCATCTAAAGCATAAGTGAGGGTGTCACCATCCACATCAGTGGTTGTCGCTAACTGACCTTCAGCTACGGTGTCTTCTGTAGCAGCAATAACACTATCTTCTGAGACTGGCGCATCATTTACGGCAGCGATAGTGATCGTTGCGGTCTGGGTGATCACGCCGCCTTGACCATCATCAATGGTATAGGTAAAGCTGTCTTCGCCATTGAAGTCAGCGTTTGGTGTGTAGCTGTAGCTGCCATCGGCGTTGACAGTGACAGTACCATTGGCAGCATTGTCTTTTAATGCATAGGTTAAGTCATCACCATCGACATCGGTAGCCGCTTCTAATTGACCAGTCGCGACGGTGTCTTCTGTGGCGGTGATAATTGAGTCTTTAGAGACAGGCAGTTCGTTAGCAGGTGGTTTTGATGAACTATCGCTTGAACTGCTGCTTATAGCTGCTACTCCTAAGGCGGCAGCGCCAATTGAGCCCAATAAGGCACCATTGCTGATACCGCCAATTAATGAAGCATCACCTAGCATCTCCGATACAAGCGTTGTATAGGAGGTTTCTGAAGCTACTTGTGTCGTTGCGCCTGTTTCAGCACTCAGATAATCAAACTCAACAAAACCGACATCACTAACTGTGCCGAGTGCAACATTATCAGTTAGGTAATAATCCTCAATAGTGAGCAATGCCTCATCATTTTCATCTGCAATCAGTAGATCATCCGCCACTTTCTTAGCTTGTAATTTTTTAGCGGGTTGGCCTGTCTTAGCATCTACTAAAGTAATCTGCATGTCTTCTTCAGCAGTTATTTTAATAGGTTGGTTGCTATTTAATACTTGATTAACTAGGTCAATATTATTTTTTTGCAAGATGATTTGAGTTGCTTGTGCCATTAGATATCCTTATTAAAACTTCTTATAAGTTAAGAAGTTTTTCTATTTAGAGTGGTTTCTGTGTTAAATAGGTAACACTAACTAACAGTAACTATACTAACCTACATAAGTTTAATTTAATAGTGGACAAAAATATAATTCTTGGTTTCCTAATTTGTTACACAAAAAGTGAATGATAAAGTCAGTATGAATGCCACATAGTATGAGAAACTACTAATAGTTCGACTAATCAGTGCTTGACAACATCGATACAATGCTAATACTGTTGATATTCTTCATATAGCTATATCAGTACTAAATAGTCATTGACATAAAGAAATACTCATGTTTTGTGAATAAAACATGAGTATAGCGACTTCATTAAGTAGAGATGTTTTGATTGTGTGGGACGAGATGTTCTATCAGAAACAGACTATTGTTTTATAAAAATGGCTAAATTAGTGATTTTTGAAAATTTAGGCGGCAATTGTCAAGGATTTATTGAAAGAATATTGTCGATAACTTTATTAACAACGTCATCAACAGTCGATCAAACCTAAAGCCACCGCAACTACCTATTTAATTAGGTAACTTTGGTGGCTTTTTAGGTTTTGGTAAAGGTGTTTTTGCGTCACCATTCTGTTTGTCATCAGAGTCGGTATGGTGATCGGATTCATCATTAGCAAAGTCGCTATCAATCTCATTTATCGTTTTGGTAGCTTTGTCGTATTGGATATCATCAGTATAAGGAACGCTATTTAGCTCTTCATCGACCAAACCATCGTCCAAATCCATCACCTTATCAGGAGAGTTGTACGGCTGCGTGTGCTCATCTGTTGGCTGCTTTTCATAGTTTATGTCTGTGTTTGTCTTTGAGCTTTGCGCATCAGCATGCTTAGACTCAGGTAGTATTCTGACATCAGACAGACGCCTTACTACATAATTAGTGGGTATAGACTTCCCATTTTTCTGTGCTGACGTATCATCGAATATCATATGACCTTGGCTATCGATACGCGCATAGTCCATTGGTTTGTCACGAGGCCAGAAAAAGTCAGACGGATGGCTAATGATATGACCAAACACCAATCTTGTGAGACGACTCCATTCAAAGAAGCGAACTTCTTTGGAACGCAGGGCAACAAACAGTGCCAGCGAAAAGCTAACGATTAAGTTAACCAGACCAATAAGTGCCACACCAAGTATAGAAATCAGAATGAGGCTCCAACTTATATCATCCGCAGATATATTGAACAATCCATGCGCCAAGTTTGCTGAGGCAAAAGCAATATGACGAATATCAATTGGTAAGCCAAAGATATAGCCAATAGTCGCGGTACTACCCAAGAAAACCCCGAATAAGAAATTTCCCATGATAGCGCCCAAGTTGGCCTCTATAAAGCCGCCTAAGCGCTGAAGCCACGAGCTAGGCAATATATATTTTAGCAATTTGTGACGTTGTATACGCGCACCTACGTTATTATAAACTGCTAAGTTGTCGTAGTAGCCTGCAATCAAACCAGATAAGAACAGGTAAACCCCAGCAATGGCAGCGTGGGGAAGTGCTAATGAGTTGAATGGGTCAAGATCATGTAGTAAGTGTCCTGCCTTTTCGGTATCAATCATTGGCGCACCAGTATATTGCAGCCAAGCAAAGGATATAATCAAAGCGACTGGTACAGCGAGCATGACGTTACCCATGATAGCGATAAACTGGGTACGTAATATATCGACGACCAGTTCTGATAGCTTAGTCAACTGATGCGATTTTTTACCAGAACCTTCAGATATGGTAGAGGCAATGGCAGCAGCAGTCATGGCGGGCTGCTTGGTCGCTACTGTACCGCGAATGACATGAATGAATACAAAGCCCAAGCCATAGATCATACTGTTGATGAACGCGCGACCCATAGGGGCGAGCGCTAAGTGATAAGCCAGTATTTTTATGGTTGCCATAAATGCAATGAAAAAGCCACCAATAGAGGCTTTTTTGAACATTTTTTGGTAGCCCGATTTATCGGTGCTGATATAATGTTCGCCGACGCGACTGGCATTTTCCGTGACTTTACGAGAGAGTAGTTTGGTATTGTTATCAATCAAATAACCGATACTATAGCGACGATTGGCAGTAGTAATGAGCGCTTGTATCAGCTCGATAACGGCACGATCGCGCCGTTGGTTGTCATCTGTGACCAGCTCAGTCAAAATCCGCATACGCTGCAAACTTTGATCTAGACGCAGCATCATATTGGTTAAACGAATAGAAATACCTGTCTTATAAATTCGCTTACGTACAGTCGCAACGATATCCTCACACTGTTCAAGCATCACCAATAGTGGCGCCGGATCGACTGCTTGCTCTGGAGTAATATCTGTCAATGTATCAAGCTCATGCGCTTGACGATATTGATTAACGAATAGCACGGCTTCTTGATTTTGTGCCACAAAAGACGCTGAGTAGTTCAGCATTTGTGGATACGATTCCATCAAATCAGGATGTAAGCCGATACCACTGATGCGATAAGATAGAATGATAATCGCGTTTAAAATACTATTCTTCGCGGTAGCGACGAGATTTAAATGTTTCTCTTCTACGCGAACCAATTCAACCAACTTATCCCATTTCTCTGTTTCAATATTGGCCAGCCAGCGTTCATCAGAGCGTTTATTAAACAGATATCCTATTAGTTCAACGACAGAGTCATCTTGTGGCAATAATGGTAAAAATCGGTGCCCAATCAAACGGCGTAAACTGTTAAAAAATCCTTGATCGGACATGATGCCAGTATCGGTATACAGGGCAATTTGTCGATATTGAATAATCAGTTTTAGCACAAAACTAGATAGACCGTCCCCATATTCTGGATGCTGATGGATGATATCAATGAGGGCTTGAATTTTTTCATTGGCCAAAGCAGGTTCTTTATCACTGACTCGTAGTTCATCAATCAAGCGTTTGAGTACCGCAGGATCTGGCACGTCGCTCAAGGCGGTAATCTGTTGTAAAATGCGTTTCAATTCTGACACGTCGCACCCTTTATTATTGTTGTTTCAATCGTTTTTATTATTTAAGTCGGTATAAGTGGTTACCATAGAAATAGTTGCCAATCGTTCAATTGTAGTCGAGCGACATCTTGTATTATTTTAATCGGAACTGCCGATTGATATTGAATTATTTTGTTAGCAGTTATTTTGACAAAAAAAAGGACAGTAACATGACTGTCCTTTTAATCAAGATATTTTAGGTTAGCTTTGCCATGAGCTTAGCTCGCAGGAACGTCGAAATAAGCAAGGTCAAAGTTCATCATTGGGTCACTACCAGCTTTAACCATCTGTGCATGAGCATCAATACGCGGTAGGACACGGCCGACGAAATAATCTGCAAGTTTGGCTTTATTGGTATAAAACTCACCATCTTTACCATTAGCAGCTTCTACCATCAATGCAAACATGTAAGAGTAGGCGAGGTAGCCAAAAGCATGCATGTAGTCAACAGCACAGCCATTGATTTCGTTTTTGCGTTCGCCGATATTGTTAAGCACAGTGGTAGTTAGCTCTTCAATAGTATCTGCTGCATTCAAAGTAGCTTGCTTGATAGCATGGTCTGCTTGCATGTTGCTGACAAAGTCACGAATCTCACCTAAGAAGTGGGTGACGTATTTGCCATTATTGCGAGCAACTTTACGGCCTAGTAAGTCAAGTGCCTGAATGCCATTGGTACCTTCATAAATTTGCGCAATACGCGTATCACGAACGATCTGCTCCATACCCCATTCGCGGATATAGCCGTGACCACCAAAGACTTGTTGGCAATCAACCGTTGCTTCTAATGCTTTGTCAGTCAAGAATGCTTTTGCAACTGGCGTCAGTAGGGCGACACGAGCCGCAGCCGCTTTAGCTGACTCAGGGTCGGTACTAAATTTCTCTTCATCAAGATTTTTGGCAACGTACATAGCAAAGCAGCGAGACGCTTCAGTATTTACTTTGGCGTTCAATAGCATACGACGGACATCAGCATGATGAATGATGGCGTCAGCAGGCTTTTCTGGGCTTTGCAATTGCGTATCACTACGGCCTTGACCACGGTCATTGGCATATAAAGCTGCATTCTGATAGGCCAGCTCAGAACCACCAAGGCCTTGCAAGCCCATCGTGACGCGCTCATAGTTCATCATAATAAACATTGATGATAGACCAGTGTTTTCCGCGCCAACCATCCAGCCTTTAGCATCGTCAAAGTTCATGACACAAGTCGCAGAGGCTTTGATACCCATCTTGTGTTCGATAGAACCTACAGCTAATGTATTACGCTCGCCTAAACTACCATCTGCATTAACCAAGAATTTTGGTACGACAAACAGCGAGATGCCTTTTGAGCCTTCTGGTGCATTTGGCGTTTTGGCTAGTACCAAATGAATGATGTTGTCTGTAAGGTCATGCTCACCACCAGTGATGAAGATTTTGGTGCCAGAAATGCCATAGCTACCATCATCATTAGGCACGGCTTTGGTTTTGATGATACCCAAATCAGTACCAGCATGCGGCTCTGTCAAGCACATGGTGCCAGCCCATTCGCCGTTGTACATTTTTTCTAGATAGGTTTGCTTTTGTTCTTCAGAACCAGCTGCATTTAGACAGAGCGTCGCACCAACGGTTAGGTTTGGATACAGGGCAAATGATTGGTTGGCAGTGAAAACCATCTCTTCGGTGAGCATGGTCACCATTTTAGGGAAGCCTTGGCCACCGTATTCAGCGTTACCGCTTAAGCCAACCCAACCTGATTCAGCAAACTGTTTGTAAGCTTCTTTAAATCCTGTTGGCGTAGTAACGACACCATCACCTTCAAAAGTTGCGCCTTCTTCATCACCGCTACGGTTAATAGGCAATAGAACGTTTTTTGACAGTTTTCCCATTTCTTCTAAAATCATATCGACAGTTTCTGTGTCGACATGAGCCAAGTTTTCATTGTTTTGCCAAAACTCTGGCGCCTTAAATACATCATTTAAGATAAAGCGCATATCATTAAGAGGGGCATTATAAACAGCCATAAACATTCCTTTGGTTCAAATAATTAAAATTGAAGTTGTTAAGATTATCAACTGTTCTCTTGGTATAACCTTAGCGATTAATAAGCAAAGTTTAACAAATAAGCTTGTGAGCGAGTGTATTTCTTCGTGAATTGTGCGTACACCAAAAGTTAGCAGCGGCTATTGAAGTGCTTATAGACACCTTATCGATAACTATAATGCGAGAAGGTAAGTAGGTCGGTGCGTGTATACAATTGCTACTATTAAAAATATTGTTATAGTCATCATTAGGGCGTGTCTTTATCTCATTTCTGACCCATTTAAATGACCCTTGAGTGAATTGAAAACACGCTCTAATATACATAAAAAACGGCAACACACCGAAGTATGTTGCCGCTTAAAATTATATGTTTACGAACTTCAGCGCTTTAATTAAAAGGCAAACTGATCAACATCCATGCTCATGTACGGCTCTACACCAGTGCTGATACGCTGTACGTGCGTAGTAGTACGTGGTAATAGTTTAGCGAAGTAGAACTGAGCCGTCTTAACTTTAGCGTCATAGAATGCTTTTTCGCCAGTACCGTTTGCGATAGCAGTTTGAGCAACCAGTGCCATGCGCGCCCATAAGTAGGCTAGGGTGACATAACCACTGAAATACATGTAGTCTACCGCCGCGCCGCCGACAGCTTCTGGGGTTTCAGTTGCTTGCATACCGATACGTGCAGTCAAATCGCCCCATTCTTTAAGATGCTTGGCAAGTGGGCGAATGAACTGACCCATCTCGTCATTTTCTTTGTTTTCTTCACAGAATTCTTGAATAACATTTACAAAGTTGGCAAGCAGCTTACCTTGTGAACCTAGGACTTTACGGCCTAGTAAGTCAAGCGCCTGAATCTCTGTAGTACCTTCGTATAAGCAAGAAATGCGCGTATCACGTACGTTCTGCTCCATACCCCATTCGCTAACGAAACCATGACCACCATAAACCTGTACGCCGTGGTTAGCAGCTTCTAGACCTGTTTCAGTCAAGAATGCTTTAGCAATTGGGGTCAATAGTGACAACATCTGGTCAGCAAACTTCAGTGCTTCACCTTCGCCTTTTGCAACGGTATCTGCAAAATGTGAGAGATAATAGACTAGCGCACGACCACCTTCCGCAAAGGCTTTTTCAGTCAATAGCATGTTACGAACGGCTGGATGTACAATGATAGGGTCAGCCACTTTTTCTGGTGCTTTTGTACCTGAAAGCGCGCGCATTGCTAAGCGGTCTTTTGCATAAGTTAATGAACCTTGGAATGCATACTCTGCTGCAGTCAAACCTTGCACGGCAGTACCGATACGTGCCACGTTCATGAAAGTGAACATGCACTGTAGGCCGCGGTTTTCAGGTCCAATCAAGTAACCTGTTGCGCCATCGAAGTTCATGACACAAGTTGCAGAGGCTTTGATACCCATTTTATGCTCGATAGAACCACAAACGACATTGTTGCTTTCGCCAACGCTACCATCTTCGTTGACCGTCATTTTAGGAACGATAAACAATGAGATACCTTTGGTGCCAGCAGGTGCGCCTGGTAGACGAGCCAAAACGATATGAATGATGTTGCTGGTTAGGTCATGCTCACCTGCAGAGATAAAAATCTTTTGCCCCGTGATGCTATAGCTACCATCTTCTTTAGGCTCAGCTTTAGTACGGATAATACCCAAATCAGAACCCGCATGTGCTTCCGTAAGACACATCGTACCTGACCATTCGCCAGTGACCATTTTTTCTAGATAAGTTTCTTTTTGCTCATCAGTACCATGATGCTCGATGGTTTGGATAGCACCGTGTGATAGGCCTGGGTACATAGAGAATGACCAGTTAGCTGTACCGACCATTTCATTGATGACAGAAGACAATGAAAAAGGCATGTTTTGACCACCAAAATCTTCTTCAGCAGACAAGGCTGGGAAGCCAAGCTCACAATACGCATCATAAGCTTCTTTGAAGCCTTTTGGCGTGGTAACTTTACCGTTATCAAACTTACAGCCTTCAGCATCACCGCTTTGGTTCAATGGTGACAGTTCGTTTTCAGCAAAGCTTGCAGCCATCTCAAACAGGCTGTCCATTAGCTCACGGTCAGCTTCTTGGAACGCAGGCAAAGTTTTGTAATGGCTTTCGCTATCGAGTAGTTCATGCATAACGAATTGGATATCACGTAAGGGCGCTTTGTATTGCATAACTTCCTGTCCTTTTTGGAATGTAATCGATCATAGCCAATAATGAGCATATGGTCGCACTATCCTCTAGTGCGTTATTCTTACCTAGCCAATCTGAAAATCTAAATAAATGATAAACAGTAAAGCAGGTCAGCCATGCCATCGATTACATAAAATAGTGTTGAAAAGAGTGGTGATCGTCAGAGCCAATAAGAGATTAAATGTACTCTAACAAATTCACTATAAAAGATAGGCTTTCACAGGTGATTATACAAGTTTGGTGACAGGACTGATAAGTCATGAACCTATCTTGCATCGGTTATGCAATCAACGTTAGGCGCTAGAAGACAGCAGCATTAAGCTTATGAAAAATTTAATGATACTAAGATGGGTAGTTCTTTATATAACCAGTATTAACATGAAAAAATGACAGCCAAAAAAATAGCGTTCGCCAGAATGACAAACGCACCAGTCTAAATGATAACGCTATTTGGTAGAACCTAGCATGTATGCAGGTAATGTCACATATATAAAGGTAATAAACGTCAAACAGGCTTCTATTCTATGAGTCTTAACATAGTAGCTTATAATTAGCAGCTTAGCGTTTACTCAGAAGTGTTCTGCTTAATCAGCATCTCAGTGGCAACGTCAGCCGCCACGGGTTTACTAAACCAATAACCTTGACCATTTTTACAACCCATATCTAGTAACACATCACGCTGCTGCTCAGTTTCGATACCTTCAGCAACGACTTGCATGTCTAAAGCGGATGCTAAGTCTAAAATAGCTTTTACAATCGCGTGCTGGGTACAATCAGTTTCAATATTGGAGATAAAACTTTTATCGATTTTGATAAAATCAAAGGGGTATTCTTGTAAGTAGCTCAATGATGCATAACCAGTACCGAAATCATCTAGCGCTAGACGTACGCCAAGTTCTCTAAGTGAATTGAGCTGTTTTTTTACATTGTCATGACGCTGAATCAAAGACGATTCGGTCACTTCAATATGCAACTGCTGTGCAGCAACGCCGTTCTCTGTCAGCAGTGTGCTCACCATATCAAAGAAATTAGGGTGGCTAAATTCAGCCGCATCAGCATTGATACAGACGTGTTGATGAAACCCTTGCCGTTGCCAAACGGATAGTTGTTTAACAATTTTGATGGCCAGTTGTGAAAACAAATCAAAGGATAGCTTGTACGCGATAATAGCATTGATAAAATGGACGGGTTTAAGCAATCCACGAGTAGGATGTTGCCAACGTACCAATGCTTCAAAGCCTGTAATAGCACCAGTCTCTAATGAAAATTTCGGCTGGTAATAAGGAATAAATTGGCCTTCTGTAGTAGCAACTCTAAGCTCAGATTCTAATTCTAAGCTACCAGCGGTAGCATTTTCGATAGTTTCATCGTACCAGCGAATATCATCGCCACCATGCTGTTTGACATAGTCCAGTGCTTTTTCTGCTTTGGTCAATAAACCGGTTACTTCGTTATCGTCTTTTGGAAAACAGCTCACACCTACAGAGATATGGTAGTAAATATTTGCATCTGTTGCATGATTTTTATCAGTAAAGAAAGGTCGTTCACACATTTGCATAAGCGTGTCTAGTTGGTGACGCACCATATTGGCATCTTTAACTTCAAATAATAGCGCAAAATCATCACCACCAAAGTGAGAAAAAGAGCGTAAGTTATGTAATTTGAGAGTCTCTACTTCTTTCACAAAGTTTTTTATCAAATCATTAGCACCATCAGGCCCTAGTAGGCTGGCAAGATTGCGATAACGGTCAATATTTAAGCGTACGAGGACGATCTCTTGGTAACTATCTAATAGCGTGTCACTCGTCTGACTCAAAAACACTTTGCGGTTGGGAAGGCCTGTGATTTGGTCGTAGTTGAGTAAATGTGCGACCTGTTTTTGGTCTTTGATGACGGACGACATGTCTCGTAACATACCAACATGATAAGCCGTCTGCTCGACATAAATCTTGCGATAAGTAACATGGCAGTCAATCGGTTCGCCATAACGATTGACCATTGAAAAATCAAGCTCGTAAAAGCCATGACTGTCTAAGTTATTGCTGATATCTTTTAAGATCAGCTGCTCTGCTTCTGATAGAAACTCGGCAGCATAAATACCAAGTGGTCGACCGACTAAGAACTCTTCTTTATAGCCAATCATAAGCTCATAACTAGCATTGACTGCTAAATAACGTAAGTTATCATCCAATACAAATATGGCGTCCTCAAGCTGTTCACAAAGTGTGCTCATCAACTGCTGCTTGATTGATACTGAAATAGTGTCACGATTGCTCATAATAGCGGCTCACAAAAGATAAGGACTTATAAAAATAAGAACTGTATTGTCAATTTACTGATATTGAGTTGGCATCGCGTTTTACTATGCACGATGAAGAACAAACGTTGTTTTTGACTATAAGCATAAAAGACAAAGACTACGATTGTCATACTAGTATTTATCAGTTTTCACTAAGTGCTCAAAGCATGTAAAGTAGCTAACGCTACCACTGGTGCGGTTTCGGTACGTAAGACTCTTGTGCCGATCTGCCAAGGCTCAAAGCCAATACTCTCTGCTTGCTTACACTCGTCACTACTTAAACCACCTTCAGGTCCGATCAAGAGTTTGATATAAGGGGTTTGTTGTTTGAGAATATCGTATAAAGCGTTAGGCATGGCAGGTTGTCCTGCTGCTGGTACGCTCATTTGCATACACAGATCTGCAGTATTTTCTAACACTTGATAGTAAGAGTCACGACTAAGCGTAGAGACGACAGAGCTGACAGCTATCTCCGTTTTCGCATTGCTTAGCCATTCTTTGATAGATTGTGGCGCAAGAATAAGGGGTGGACGATTAAGACCGCATTGTTCACAAGCGGCAATTGCCACTTGTTGCCAATGCGCCAGTTTCTTTTCCACTTGGGCAGGTTTTAATGTGACTTCGCCATGATGGCTGCTGAGTAATTGGATGGCAGTCACGCCAAGCTCAGTCGCCTTTTGAATAGCATAATCCATACGCTCACCGCGGCTCATGACTAAGCCAATTTGGGTGATAGTAGGTGCTGTACGATCGTCGCTTATATGTGCAAGTAAGGTAGCAATGGCGTTTTTCTTACTGATTGTCTGTAGCTCTACCTTATATTCACCGCCAAATCCATCAAACAGTATACCCTGATCACCGATGTTTGCCCGTAATACACGGCACCAATGATGGGCGATACTGCCTGTCAATTCGATATTACTACCTAGCGATAATTCACCCAATTTAGGTAATAGTGAGGTATCAGCGTTGTTGTTATCAACGGCATAAAAAAAACGTCGCACGTGGTCTTATTCCTATTATTAGTTTGAGTATAGTTATTATTAACTCTATAGAATATCACTTGAAACGATTAATGACATTTGTTTTATGAGAATTTTTCTTAATAAAGATAATAACGCTATGAGCAGCATTGTTACACAGTAAAGAGATTTTAAAAAATCGAATAGGATAAAGTGTATGGGTAAAACGGTGAAGGGTCACTAATCAAAATTTTGACAATAAAAAACTGGCGCTCCTAAAAGCGCCAGTCATTAACAATATATTTGAGAGTATTCAAGAGTTACCCGAGAATGCTTAGAGGTTTAAACGATTAAACCCAATGCTTCTACCAAGCGTTTATTTGGTTCGACTTTATTCATGCTATAAAAATGCATGGCGGGTACACCTTCATTGATCAAGCGTTCACACAAGCGATAAACTACATCAAAGCCAAACTCACGAATCGCCTTACGATCATCGCCAAAATCCGTCAACTGCTTGCGTACATAGCGCGGAATATCGGCGCCACAGCTATCTGCAAAGCGTAATAGATTGCTTGAATTGGTAATTGGCATAATACCAGCAACCAAAGGCTGAGCGACCGTGTCAATACCGCGCTTCTCAAGCTTATCACGCAAGTACAGATAGCTGTCAGCGTTGTAGAAAAACTGGGTGATCGACGCATTGGCACCAGCTTGGTACTTATTTACCAAGTTGTCGATATCAAATTCAAAGCTACGTGCTTGTGGGTGCATTTCAGGGTAGGAGGCCACTTCGATATGGAAATGATCACCTGAGTGCTCACGAATGTATCTAACCAAATCAACAGCGAATGGTAGTTCACCCATGCCCACCTGACCTGATGGCAAGTCGCCACGTAGCGCTACCAAGCGTCTAATACCTAAAGTCTTATAGTACTCGAGCAATTCAGCGATTTCAGCTTTATCATCACCAATACAAGACATATGCGGCGCGATTTCAGTGGTACCACGCGCACTTAATGCTTGTACGATATCTAAAGTGCGGCTACGAGTTGAACCGCCCGCACCATAAGTTACCGAAAAATAAGCTGGTGACAGTTTATTCAACTCATCATAAGTGCTGAGAAGCTTTTCGTGACCTTGCTCGGTCTTTGCAGGAAAGAACTCAAAGGAGAAAGCAGGCTTACTCACAGTTAGGCTCCTCTTAGTATTTATAAGCGTCAGGCTTGAATGGACCTTCAACTGGTACACCTAAATACTCAGCTTGCTTTTGGGTCAGCTTGGTCAAGGTGCCGTTGAAGCCTGCAACCATCGCAGCGGCCACTTCTTCGTCTAACTTCTTAGGTAATACTTTTACGTATAAGTTGTCAGTACGCTCGTCAACTGGCAAGTCAGCGAATTTTTCTTCGAACAGATACATTTGAGCCAATACTTGGTTGGCAAATGAGCCGTCCATCACGCGTGATGGGTGACCAGTCGCGTTACCTAGATTCACTAGGCGACCTTCAGCAAGCAAGATTAAATAATCGTTTTCGTCGTCTGAACGGAAGATTTGATGAACTTGTGGTTTGATCTCAACCCAACGCCAGTTGTCACGCATAAACTGAGTATCAATTTCAGTATCAAAGTGACCGATGTTACATACAACAGCGCCAGGTTTAAGTGCTGCTAGCATATGTTTGTCACAAACATGATAATTACCAGTAGTGGTAACAATCAAGTCAGTATCTTCAAGCAAACGGGTGTTAATGTTGTCTGCACCGCCAGTATTGTCACCATCGATGTATGGCGATAATACTTCAAAGCCGTCCATACATGCCTGCATAGCACAGATTGGATCAACTTCTGAGACACGTACGATCATACCTTCTTGGCGTAAGCTTTGCGTAGAGCCTTTACCTACATCGCCATAACCGACAACCAAAGCGCGGCGACCAGCAAGGAACATATCAGTAGCGCGTTTAATCGCATCGTTTAAGCTATGACGGCAACCGTATTTGTTGTCATTTTTAGATTTGGTCACTGCGTCGTTGACGTTGATGGCTGGTACCTTAAGTGTCCCTTTACCAAGCATTTCAACCAGACGGTGAACGCCAGTGGTGGTTTCTTCTGAGATACCATGGATATTGTCAAGAAGCTCAGCATAGTCGTCATGGATAAGAGCGGTTAAATCACCACCATCATCCAAGATTAAGTTTGCGTCCCAAAGTTGGCCTGATGCTTCGCCGCCAACGTGTACTTGCTGACGTAGGCACCATTCATACTCTTCTTCGGTTTCGCCTTTCCAAGCGTAAACAGAGATACCAGCAGCGGCAATCGCAGCAGCAGCATGGTCTTGAGTTGAGAAGATGTTACATGAGGTCCAGCGTACTTCAGCACCTAGCGCGACTAATGTCTCGATAAGTACAGCAGTCTGAATAGTCATGTGGATACAGCCAGCGATTTTCGCGCCTTTAAGTGGCTGGTCTGCTTCGTAGCGACGACGCAAGCCCATTAGAGCAGGCATTTCAGCTTCAGCAAGCGTAATTTCACGGCGGCCGTAATCAGCAAGGCTGATGTCAGCGACTTTATAGTCAGTGAAAGAGGGATCGATCGTATGGGCAGATGGTGTAGTAGACACTGCGTCCATAATATGCTCCTATCAGTGGTTAACGAATGATAAAAAGAATAAAAACGCAGGTGCCGTTGTTTGCGCTGTGAGCGACCAAAAATAGGGACTCTCGACAGTTAACCGAGCCTAACATAACCTGTGATTGCATAACTTTAGAATGTTAATGCAGTAAATCACCATTATGGCGCAACACCTCTCGGAGGTCGTTATTGTAATAGATGAGTGGTTGATTGTCACCTATTGACTGAGATAAATGATAAGCAGTCATGGCATAAGTACTTGTATGCTTTTCGTAGGCACAAAAAAAGGCCACCTGTAGA
The DNA here is from genome assembly GCF_052376235.1 of Psychrobacter sp. AOP7-A1-24. Taxonomy (NCBI): domain Bacteria; kingdom Pseudomonadati; phylum Pseudomonadota; class Gammaproteobacteria; order Moraxellales; family Moraxellaceae; genus Psychrobacter; species Psychrobacter sp. AOP7-A1-24. Next base: position 26,202 of record NZ_JBQSVM010000020.1, read on the forward strand.
TGACCTTTTATATTTAGATAAACGCTAGGTTTTTAACTGCTAAGTGAGCTTAGTACCAGTTGTAAGTGAGAGAAGTAAAGTAGTTAATACCATCAGTATCATAACCAGGTAGCGTGATGTATTTCTCATTGGTAATGTTATCCAAACGAGCAGTCATAGTGAGATTATCAGTTAACTGATAGTTACCGCTAATATTGAACAAACCATAATGATCGACAAACTGCGACTCTGCATTAGCAGTATTACTATAGTAATCGCCTACGTATTCATACTCGGCACGAATATCAAAGCTTGATAGGCGATAGCCTGCATAAATCAGACCTTTGTGCTCAGGACGAATGGCAAGGAAATTACCATCATTGCTACCGCCACTGCTGTCTTTTGCTTGCTGGTAGTCATAACTCGCGCCAAATAAGTAGTCATCGATTATCCAATCTGATGTTAGCGTGAGTCCTTTGATTTTGGCTTCATTGACGTTTTCGCTAGCGCCTGCATATGGGTTGCTAGGAGTGGGGTTTGATACGTAGCTGATTAGGTCATCAACTTTATTATGGTAGCCAGTCAAGCGGGTAGATTGAATAGGCGTGTCATATTCAATAAATGCTTCATAGTTATCGCTGGTTTCTGGTGTTAGTTCAGCATTGCCGCCGAAAGGTGAGTATAAATCATTGAAGCTAGGTGCACGGAAACCTTTAGCATAACTAGCACCGACACGTAGATTAGGATTGATGTGTAGCGCACCACCTAGGTTGTACGTAGTTTCATCACCATACTGTGAGTTATCATCATAACGTAGGTTTGCTTGTGCATCGAACTTATTATTAGCTAGCACATAACCCAAAAAAGCACTGGTGACGTCGCGATCATCAACATCATAGTCAGTGGTATCGATACTTTGGTTTAAGTATTCTGCTCCGTAGACACCTGTACCGATAGGTAGTGAGTGCTGACCTACTAAGCTGACTTGATCTTGTTCGGTGTCATAGTTGCTGGCATAGGTTTCGGTATCTATATTATCAATAGAGTGACCATATTGCAGCTTTACTGAAGCGCCTGGCTGATAGCGCCAATTGACAAAGGCTTGAGCTGCGCCTGTTTCTTGATCAGAATAGACATTCTGCGCCGCACCATTATCAAAATAAGTCGTTGATTCACTATACAGCGCACTAGCACCTGCCGACCATTGATCATTAATACGCTGATTTAAAGCAATGCTCGCATTATCACTCTCAAAACCGTCATCATCTTTGTTATAAGAAAAAGCGTTTGAAGATGTGGTTGCGTTAATACCATCTGTTTCATTGTGACTAGCTGATAGACTAAGGGCTGTGCCAGTATCATTAGCAAACTGTGCACTCGCGCCATATAGGTACTGATCATTCGAACCGATACCTGCAGTTACAGAATAGTTAGTCTTTTCGACATTGCTGCCTTTGGTAAATACTTGAATGACGCCGCCCATTGCATCTGCACCATATATACTAGAGCCTGATGCGCCATATAGTATTTCGATACGATCGATCTGGTCTGCTGGTAGTAAATTTAAGGCACTAGTACCTGTACTTAATGAGCTATAGCGAATACCATCGATCAGTACTAAGATTTGTTTACCATCGTAGCCGCGCATATAAAGGTTTGAAACCGTGCCCATGCCACCGTTTGTATAATGGTTGATACCAGGTTGGCGCTTTAGTACCTCTAATGCTGTTTGACCTTGATATCGTTTGAGCTCTTTACTATTCACAACACGTGTTTGCGCAATTACATTACTGACTTTAGTAGGTGTGCGATTCGCTGTTACTACGATTTCATCAAGCTCAACTTGTGGTAGGTTACTATCGTTGTTGGAAGTGTTTCCAGAAGTGGCTGCCATAGCAGTATTAACTGCAAGTAAGCCAAGCGCGCTTAAAATACTTAAACGAAGATAGGTACGTGAAGATGCACGTGATACAGACATAGTCGATTCCAAAGTAATCAAATTAAAAATGCAGAAATGAGGGGTAACTATCGTGACGTAAAAGTAGTCAAAAGTTACAAAAAATAGTATATAAGCAAAACTGTGCTCATTATCTACAAATTAGCCTGCTTTATAAACTATTTTGAGCTAATATTTATTCAAGATAGGATGAATATTATTCATGTTGGTTTATGGAGTAGTTAAGCCAAAAATCATTTTATTTGAGTATTTTACGACAACTTCTTCAATTCTGTTCATAATATCTATTCTTTAAAGGTACCTACTATGGGGAGCGCTCACATAATAAGAGACCAACTAATGAGACAGTTAGCTACAAAATTGTGCAATCAAAAGTACTGCTGTTATAAATAATTGTTACTATAGTATAGATATTATTCGTTATTTTTCATGTCGTTTCTAAACTAAGAGGTTTGTTTTGTCTATCAAGCATAATCTGACCCCCAATACTTTGCATAATTCATTCTACTCTATAGCTACAATGCCATTTATAGTCATAACGTTGTTGCTTGCTATGCTATTGAGTGTTGCTTTGCCAAACAACGCTTATGCTGCTGAATCTGGTGCACTTGGTGTAAGTGAAAGTAGTAGTGAAGAGTCAGCAGAGTCACCGCGACCGGATTCATTTGGACGAGACACACCGCGCCATACAGTACAGGGGTTCATCAGTGCATTAAGCGAAAATGATTACTTGTTGGCAAGTAACTATTTGAATGTACCGAAGTCTGACAACCCAACCACTATTGTACGGCAATTTAAGCAAGCGCTAGATGCAGGTGGCCGTTTTCAGCCGGACTTGCAGATTAGTAATGAGTCTGAGGGCAATCTGACCGATCAGCTACCATCCCAGCAAGAAAACGTAGGTGTTATTAGCATTGGTGAAAAAGATGTGTCGCTGATACTCGAAAGAGTGGTATCTGATAGAGGTGAAAAGTATTGGCAGTTTTCAAGCGATACGCTCAGCTCGATACCTGAAGTAATAGAGAACACTGAACCAACTTTGGTGTCTCGCTATACTATTGATTCGTTAGAAGGTAAAAAGCTTTTCGGTTATCAGCTCGCCGACTTAGTCGCTGCACTGACCATGGTTGTTAGTAGCTTTATATTGACCTATATAGGAGTATGGTTGCTATATCATTTATTGAGGATTGTATATCCTCGTTTACGTGGTACGCCATTGCCATTGCCAAACAAAGTTATATTACCTCTATCTGTTGTAGTCATGGCACTGATACTATCTGAAGTCATGGTCTATGCAGGGGTATCGGTAACACTACGTGAGCCGGTTAATCGTTTTACTGATATTGCGTCTTGGGTAGCGCTGACATGGCTATTGCTGCGAGTGATTGATGCCATATTTACTCGTGCGGTCAATCTGAGTTATAAAAAGAACTATACTGAGCGAGTCTCGATTTTGGGATTGCTTCGTAAAGTTGTTAAAGCCCTGCTATTGATATTTGCAGTGATTGTCATATTTGGCAATTTAGGTTTTGATTTAACGACTGGTATCGCAGCACTGGGTGTGGGTGGTTTAGCGTTAGCACTTGGTGCACAAAAGACCATCGAAAACTTAGTGGGTAGTGTTGTTGTTGTTGCAGATTCGCCTGTGCGAATAGGTGACTATTGTAAGTTTGGTACATATGAAGGTACGGTGATTGATATTGGTATTCGCTCATCGCGTGTACGTACGCTATCGCGCACCATCGTAACAGTACCCAACGGTGACTTCTCATCCATGCAAATTGAAAATTTCACTTCTCGTGATATGTTCCGTTTCTGTCATCTGCTGTATCTAAAACGCACCGCCGACCTTAATGTAGTTTTCAAAATGGTCAATGACTTGGATAAGTTTATAAAAGAGCATGATTTGACCAATCAAGAGTGGAATCAGGTCAATATTTTAGAGTTACGTCAAGATTGCTATGTTGTTCAGTTGCAGGCTTATGTTAATGCAGTTGGTATCATTGAATTCTACGATAAACAAAATACTTTATTTATCGATGTATTAAAGAAGGTTTCAGAGTATAAAGTCGAGCATGCATTACCTACGCAGCAGCTGATTGTCAATCAAACTGAGCTTGATCATCATATGGAAAATAGCACTGCTGAAACAGAGGAAGATGGCTCAGACCATAACAGCAGTACTAATAACGATGAAGCAAATATCAGTATAGAAAATGATAATAATCATAACAATATTGATATGACTAAAAATGAGGACGAGAAAGATAGCGACAAATCTGATGATAAGCCAAGTCAACATGGTTTTCCTCTTGCAACAGTAAGCCGGAGAGGGGCGCTTAAAGCACTAAAACATAAAAGCCATATGTTAAGAAAAAGTAAATTTAAACATGCTAAAAGCAAATTTGGTTTCTCTATATGGAATCAGCCTTAAAAGAGATTTTTTCCTCAAAAGTGGTGATAAATAACGCTAACGATGTTTTCTGTAAGAGTTACATAGTTAGCTACAAAGGTACTGCGGTTTTATCACGCAATGAGCCGTAATACGACCAAAGTAATAGGCTGGCAGCGCTGCGATAAGGTGACCAGTGCTGGGTTAAATCTTTAAGTTTTTTGGGTGTTGGTCGCTCTGCTAGACCTAATAGTTCCATGGCTGCGACTTTAATGGCTAAATCATCGACTGCTAGTATGTCGGCACGTTTTAGTGAAAATAATAAATACATCTCAGCTGTCCAGCGTCCAATACCTGTCACAGCTGTCAAGGTTGCGACGACTTCTTCATTGGGTAAGGCTTCCAACGTTGCAAAGTCTATATCATGGTCAACTAAAGAGCGTACATAACGAGTTTTTTGCTTAGAAAGCCCTTGTGCTTTCAAGGTATCGTCTGTTGCTTCATGTATTGCTTGCGGTGTGATCAATTCTGCATCAACCAACCGTTTCCAAATACTGGCAGCAGCAGCTACTGATAATTGCTGACCAACCATCGCTCTCATTAACTGTTCAAACCCGCCCTCGTTATGTCTAAGGCTAGGTGTGCCGACTTGCTTATGAACAGGAGCAAACCTTGGTTCAATAGCAATTAGCGCAGCAATCTGTTGTTCTAGCTCGTTAGTGTTTTCCATGGTCTGTATGTTCATAGTTATTTCGCTTTGCTAGTCAAAAGGTGTCTAAACCATTAGTAAGTGATAAAAAAAGGACTGCAAATAGGCAGTCCTCTTTATGTAGTACGTCATTGCTGATAGTAAAACCTATTCACCATCGGTTTTAGATTTTTTGAGTAGTACCAGCACAGCACCATTACCACCATCTTTTGGTGGGGCGGAGCAAAACGCTAGTACTTCTGGCAATTGACGCAACCAACCATTGATGCAGGTTTTTAAAATCGCTTCGCTGCCTTTGCCATGGACGATTTTTACCATGGTTTCGTTTTTCTGCTTGGCTTGGCTCAATAGTTGAGTCATCGCTTCTCGTGCTTCTTCTATTGTACAGCCATGGATATCTACCGCATCATACCAACGTAGCTTACCTTTTTTGAGCTGATCAAAGATTTTATTTTGCAGTGTTGGCTGCTTATAAGATAAATAAGCTTCAGCAGCGACAGGGTTTAGTAATGCTTGCATATCTGACAAGCCAGCCCCTAAATCACTGGCTTCGCTACCTTGAGCTGCAGCACGTTTTGATAGTGTCGCTGCATCAGGCTTACCTGCTTTGGTTGCGCTGGCGGGTGATCGAACGTTTTTGTCTTCTAGCTGATTAACACCATGCATGGCTTGCATAAATAGGACTTTATCATCATCGATATGTTCACTATCTAGCTGCTTGACTGTTTTTTTGACTTGCTTTTGAGTCGGTAGCGACACCGGCTCAGTTGGCTTTTGGTTCTCACCTTCAGGTGAATTGGTATCACGGCCTTTGCTCAGTTGGCCTTTGAGTTCTTTGAGCTGGTCTTGCATTTCTTTTGAAAACAGAGAGTTTGACATAAAAGTTAACGTATCGTTGATTGATGAATGGTTGATTGCACAATGTATATAGCACGCATATTGTTCAATCTATCTAGTATTTATTGACGCTTAAATTATGGAGTTACTTTACCCGTCTGCTGCGACGCCCGCAAGTAATGATTGTAACGCTTGCCCTGGGTGATCAGTTTTCATGAATTGCTCACCGATCAAAAAGTGCTGAATCTCATTGTTTAGCATGAGGCGAATATCATCACCACTATGAATACCACTTTCGGTCACGATAAGTGGTTGTTGCTCAGCGCTATCAGCAGCAAGTGCGTCGTTTAAAATATCTTTCAGATCAAGTGTGGTTTGCAGGTCAACATCAAAGGTATTTAAATCACGATTATTGATACCGTAAATATTATGCGTTGAACGAGGTAATTTAAGCGCTCGCTCAAGCTCAGACTGGGTATGAACTTCTATCAATACGTCCATACCAAGATCAATACTCAGTGCATGCAGTTCTTGTACTTGGGAATCATCTAGGCAAGCCATAATGAGTAGAATACAGTCAGCGCCCATTAGGTAGGATTGATATATTTGATAGACATCAATCATAAAGTCTTTACGTAATATCGGTAAGCTTGAAGTATTAGCCGCCTGAATAAGATAGCTATCGTCGCCCTGAAAATAATCACGGTCGGTCAATACAGACAGACAGCTAGCACCTGCTTGCTCATACTGCTGAGCAAATAGAGCAGGGGTAAAGTTATGATTGATAATACCTTTAGACGGTGAGGCTTTCTTAATCTCAGCAATGATACCAATACCATCTTCTTTAATGCCAGCAGCACGTAACGCCGCAGCAAAACCTCGACGCGGTTTATCGTCAGCTGCGACCTTTGCTTGCAACGCTTCCAGAGATAATGCTTCGCGAGCGGCTTTTACTTCTTCTACTTTGGTTGCGACAATGCGCTTTAGCACTGAAGGTATGTCTGAATGGGTTGTGGTCATACTGGTATCCGAATATCGTTAAATGTAAATAAACAGTGTTGGCAGGGATCGCATTATATGAATACTTATAAATTAATCTTGAGCCACTAGCTGCTGGGTGTAGTTGGCTAAAGACTTAAGTTTGAGTAAAGCATCGCCATTTTGAATCACCTTTTGTGCCCGGCTAACACCGTTAGGGTAGTTGCTGGCAAGTCCTGCGGTGTATATCGCGGCACCTGCATTTAGAGCAATCATGTCCCGAGCCTTGAGAACCGCACGGTCATGAGTATCGGTTCCAGATAGCGCAGCACGAATCAGCTCAAGACTTTGTGCTGGAGAGTCTACATCGAGACCCATAAGAGTTTGAGACTCAATACCAGCATCTTCTGGCATCAGCTCATAAACTGATATCTCGCCATCTTTTAGTTCAGCAACCGTGGTCGAAGTGGCAAGACTGATTTCATCTAGACCATCTTTTGCGCCCACAACCATGACATGACGCGCGCCTAGATTTTTCATGACCTTGGCAATCGGCTCACATAATTGTGCAGTAAACACACCGATGACTAGGTTTGGCGTGCCAGCAGGGTTGGTCAATGGGCCCAAAATATTAAAAATGGTACGCGCTTTTAGCTCACGGCGTACAGGGTTGGCATAACGCATGGCGCTATGGTGATTAGGCGCGAACAAGAATCCAATGCTTTGATTTTCGACACAGTCTTTTGCTTGCTCTGGTGTAAGTGCGAGACTGATACCTGCCTGCTCAAGTAAGTCTGAGCTACCAGATTTGGTCGAGACGCCACGATTGCCGTGCTTAGCAACCTGTGCACCAGCAGCAGCAACAACCAACGCTGATGCAGTCGAAACATTGAACAAATTAGCACCATCGCCGCCAGTACCAACGATATCTACCAAGTAATCGCAGTTTTGCGGTTCAATATTGGCGGCTAGTGCACGCATGGCGCTGGCAGATGCAGTAATCTCGTCAATGGATTCGCCTTTCATGCGTAGTCCTGTCAAGATAGCACCCATCATAGCATCGCTACATCTACCTTGCATGATGATCAGCATCACTTGATACATCTCATCAAAAGTTAAATCGATGTGTTGAAATATTCTACCCAAAGCTGTGGTTAGCAATCGATGTGTTTGCTCGTCAGACAATTTTGCAATACTCTCTGGCGTGTGCGTTTCTTCTATTTTTGTCGTACTCATTATAGTCTCGCTTACTATTATTTTTTATATGAATCTGTGTGAAATTTGGCATAATTCTATGAAAGCCGTCTTTCTGCCAACATACTTTTAATCGAGTCTAACCAACTTGTGGAAGCTCATCGGACGTCAGCGTAGCCAAGCCGTGAGTCTGTAAAAAGTTATTGAGCAATTGGTAACCTGCTTCGCTCAATATCGATTCAGGATGGAACTGAACGCCTTCTACAGCAAACTCTTTATGGCGAATACCCATGATTTCCTCAATACTACCATCGGCATTTTGTGTCCATGCGGTGAGCTCAAGGCAGTCTGGTAGGCTTGTCTTATCGATGACAAGCGAATGATAACGCGTCACCTGTGACGGGTTAGGTAAGCCAGCAAACACACCTTGCTCGTTGTGATAAATAGCTGATAAGCGGCCATGCATGACTTCGCCAGCTTTGACCACTTGAGCGCCAAAGGCTTGACCGATAGCTTGATGACCCAAGCAAATACCCAATATAGGAATAATCCCTTTAAACGTTTCAATGGTTTGCAGTGAAATACCCGCACGGTCAGGATCACACGGACCTGGGCCAATCACAATGGCGTCAGGTGCGAGGGTTTTAATCTGCTCAATGCTGACCTGATCATTACGCCAAACAGTGATGTCCTGCTGTAGCTCACCGAAGTACTGTACGATATTGTACGTAAAGCTATCGTAATTATCGATCATCAAAATCATTAAGGATTCAACTTATCAGTTTTATTATATTTTTAATATGAAATTTTTTCTCACTGTTATCGAGGCACTTAATTGTCAAAAACAAGCAGCTACGATGATAGCAGAGGGCAGTCTTGCGCGCGGTTATCTTACCACTATTTTGTTTTCTATCAAATGTAGGGTGTAGGCTATCTAAGTAAGCACCAAGTAAAAATACATTTTTTATTATTGCATTGATAACAAGGATAGTTTGATAAGGGATAATGTTATAAATTTAACTATCGGCATTGCACCAAAAAATAGCATTAAAACCATAGGTGTGTTTATATTTGCACCAATTAAGTGCTAAAAGTTCACAGTTAGTGCTTTAATTAAGTGCTGTTTTAAAACTCAATTTAACGACAATTAATTAATATTCAACGTTGCATATAATGTAAATTGCTGTAATTATTAATGATTGTATCAATACTTAACTACACCTATGATTAAGTGGTTAATACATTGGCATAAGCCTTGCAGTATCGCTGCTATGATTATTTTTAAAGACAGAAAGCTGGTCTAAAAATAATTATTAACAGGAGCCTTAGAGTTCAGTATTATGAGTTGTATATTGCTAGAATGTCGTTAGGAGTGAATTGGCGTATGTTAGACCATATGCATAAATATTGGTCTGATTGAGTAAACGCTTTAGATGAGCATCTTGACTAATACGTAAAATAGTGCTGATAATAAGCATAATATCGAATGCGCTATTTTAGTATTGAGAGCACATCTGACATTCTGGAACATGAACACCATATTAATAATTTTAAATCGCAATTACGTGATCAACACAACGGAGACTATTCATGTCGAATAAACTATTAGATCTTATTCAATCCTCTAATGCTAAATGGGTTGATTTTCGCTTTACTGATACACGCGGCAAAGAGCAGCATATCAGCTTCCCAGCGCATACCGTTGATGAAGATGTTATGGAAGATGGTAAAATGTTTGATGGCTCATCAATCGCCGGTTGGAAGGGTATCGAAGCGTCAGATATGATCTTACGTCCTGATCCAGAAACTGCTTTTGTTGATCCGTTCTATGACGCGGTGACTGTGGTAGTGACTTGCGATATCATCGAGCCATCAACGCTACAAGGTTATGACCGTGACCCACGCTCTATCGCCCGTCGCGCTGAAGAGTATTTGAAATCTACTGGTATCGGTGATACTGCTTACTTCGGTCCTGAGCCTGAATTCTTTGTATTTGATGATGTTAAATGGTCAGTCGATATGTCTGGCGTTAGTCATAAAATCACGGCGGAAGAAGCAGCATGGTCGACTAACGAGACTTACGAGTGGGGCAACATGGCTCACCGCCCACGTGTAAAAGGCGGTTATTTCCCAGTACCACCAATCGACAGCTCACATGATATGCGTGCTGTTATGTGTGAACGCATCGAAGAAATCGTTGGTGAAGGTTCAGTTGAAGTTCATCACCACGAAGTTGCTTCTTGCCAGTCTGAGATCGGTGTTGCATTCAACACGATGGTACGTAAAGCGGATGAAGTTCAACAATTGAAGTATGTTGTGCATAATGTTGCGCATCAGTTTGGTAAAACAGCTACCTTTATGCCTAAGCCAATCGTTGGTGATAACGGTTCAGGTATGCACGTACATATGTCAATCGCAAAAGATGGCGTAAACACGTTCTCTGGTGATGAATATGCTGGCCTATCTGAAACAGCATTGTACTTCATTGGCGGTATCATCAAGCACGCTCGTGCATTGAATGCAATTACCAACCCATCAACGAACAGTTACAAACGCTTAGTGCCACATTACGAAGCACCTATCAAGCTTGCTTATTCAGCGTCTAACCGTTCAGCGTCTATCCGTATTCCACACGTAAGTAGCCCGAAAGCGGTCCGTGTTGAAGCACGTTTCCCTGATCCAACAGCTAACCCATACTTAGCGTTTGCTGCATTGTTGATGGCTGGCCTTGACGGTATCCAAAACAAAATGCATCCAGGTGAAGCTGCTGATAAGAACTTGTATGACTTGCCACCAGAAGAAGAAGCACAAATCCCAACAGTGGCAGAAAGCTTAGATGTTGCATTGCAAGCATTGAAAGATGATCATGACTTCTTGTTAAAAGGTGATGTGTTCACTGAAGACATGCTAGAAGCATTTATCGCTTTGAAAGAAGAAGAAGTACAACGTCTGAATGTGACTGTACATCCAGTTGAGTTTGATATGTACTACAGCTGCTAATTAGCCGCTAAAACACTCAGTTATTTTGGGCCAACTTTGAGTCAACAAAACCAGCTAAGTTATTCTTAGCTGGTTTTTTTATGCTTACTAATAAAGTATATCAATGTGATTGATGAATTTTCTTTGAAATCACTACTGATTTCATGTCAAAACTCACGCATAATAGTTTTATAAAATTATATTAATAGTAGACACTATCTAGGCTGAGGGATTATGACGTTATTAGCAAAATCGAGTTTCTTAAAAGGTAAGATGCAAGTTGGGTTATGGACGGTGGTTACTACCGTTAGCCTTTATGCATCTCTCACCAATGCCGCACCTATTTATAAAATAGTCGATGAGCAAACCGGTCAAGTCACCTTTACCGACCGTCCGCAGGATTATGAGCAGCAAGCTGGCAAACAAGTCAGTCAAATGGCTATTACGACAGGTAATAAGACGAGCAGATCAACTAGTCTGAATACGACAACCGATTCTAATACAAGTCGCCAATCATCAAGTGCGTCGCAGACAGCGACTACTACTGGGTCGCCTACAATAAATACTAGGGTTACCACACCAGTAAACTATCAGTTAGCCATTATTGAACCTAGTGAAGAGAGAGCTTATCGTCGTCCAGTACAGAATATCGATGTCAATGTACAGGTTAAGCCTGCGTTACAGGCAGGTGATAGTGTCAGCATTTACTTTGATGATGAAGAGGTTGCACAAGGCTTGAGCGCGTCTATTGCTACTGTTGATGTTTTACCAGGCGCTCATACAATCAATGTGGTTGTACAAAGCGAAACTGGCCAAACACTTGAGCAAATTATATGTACTGTATACGTGATTCAAAATACAACCACATTGCAGGACAATAAAAGAAAAGCAGAGCAGCTATTGGCTTATCAAAAGCTAGCTTGGTATCAAAAACTGATGCTAAAACTGCGTCAACAGGAAGTTGCTAAGTCTCAGTAATGGTCTCAATAATGATTGAATGTTATGAATAGATATCGCTAGCAAAATAAAAAGGCAAGCACCATTAAGTATGCTTACCTTTTTTAATGTAAATCGCTTATTTAAGTATAAATTATTTTATTTAGTTAACTCGATGGTGCCGTTGGCAGTTACTGAGATAGTGCTGTTACCAGACTCAAAGCTTTGGCTTGGTACAGAAGATTCAAGCGAGTCTGCTTTCATGCTCATAGCGCTGTACATCGGACGTGGATAGTTGCTACCTGTGTTTAGGTTGACATTGACGACACGGTAGCCACGAGCATCCCAAGCGCGGGTAAGACTCTTAGCTTGCTGCTGAAAAGCACGCGAGGCTTCGGTCATTAACTTTTGCTCTAAAGCATCCTTTTTAGTATCTGATACACCAAAATTAAGGTTGTTCATCACTAAGGTTTCTTGTAAGTCAGCAATGAGCTGGCTAGTCGCTGAAAAGTCTGTACTCTTTAAGTCTATGTTTGCCTGACCTGTCCAGCCAATGATTTTATTATTTTTGTCGTAGCGTGGATAGGTGCGCTGCTGTCCTGTGCTCACGGTTACGCTAGGGTAGCGCTTGGCAATTTTCATGGCATTATTGATTGAGGTATTGAGCATTGTAGATAAAGTCTTAGAATCAGTGGCTTGTGCTTTCTTGTACAAACTGGCTTGTACTTCATCGTTCTGAATATCTTCTTTTATCTCTGTCTGAAACGTCAGTTGGTCGTAGCCTGTTGGTTCTGCATGAGCGCTACCCATCATCGCTGTCATGAGGCAAACCGTACCAGAAGCGAGTGCTGCTTTATTCAACAAAGTGTTTTTCATTTTTATCTCCTAAGTTAGTTCTAAAAATATATAAACGATAATTCTCATAGTCCATTTATACACGGAAAATTGTCCCTATTACTCCCTAAACATCAATATGGGTACAATTTCATTCACTAAAGTAGCAAAATTTATATAAGTTGCTGTGAGAATTTTGTGACCTAAGTTACTGACATCATTCGTGCTCAGACGCTGATAATATGAGCTGATGAACTAAATTGAAGAACTATTTGAGGCCTAAAACAATCAGTTTTAAAATAGGGGTTGTAAAATTAAAAATTTCTTGTATAATTTGCGACTGGTGGCTCCATTGGTAGCCTCGCAACATTGTTCTATGAATCCCGCCAGGACCGGAAGGTAGCAACGGTAATAGTCACAATGTGTGCCGAGGATGTGCTTTTGGAGTCGCTTTTTTTTGCCTGAAATTTGATATTTATTTTAATAAAATACAAAAGATCTATTTGTGATGTATTAAGCCCTTCATTGTAAAGGGCTTTTTTTTGGACAATATTTTGTCTGATGCTTATCTAATTACTCATTTGGTTTTAGAATGAATTTTTTATTCGATTTCCTTTCTAGTTCCGAGGTTTTATTAATTAATATGAGTTAAAATACAATGTATTAACTTTTTATTAACATTCTAGACACCTTGGAGTTCAGTTATGAAGATGTTTGTTTGGCTATTCATTGTATTTGTGGTGTTGGTCTTTGTGTTTGGGGTATCCATTTTCAATAGATTGGTACGAGCACGTAACCAAGCAAAAAACGGCTTTGCTCAAATAGATGTGCAACTGAAGCGTCGTCATGATCTGATTCCAAATTTGGTCGAGACCGCCAAGCGTTATTTGAGTCATGAAGAAGAAACGCTAACACGAGTCATTAGTGCGCGTAATCATGCCCAAGATTTACAAGATTCTAATAAGCATCAGCCAGACTCACTAGAGCACATGGCACTATTTGCAAAAGCAGAAGGTATGTTATCCAAGGCGTTGAGTCAGTTTTCTGCTGTCGTCGAAGCATATCCAGAGCTAAAAGCCGATAGTATGATCAAGGAGCTTATGGATGAGCTAACCAATACAGAGAATCGCATCGGGTTCGCGCGTCAGCATTATAATGACAGCGTGATGTTTTATAATAATGATCGCGAAGTCTTCCCCAATAACCTCGTTAGTACAACTTTTAGCTTTCGTCCACTCAGTCAGTTGGTATTCGAAGATAGAGAAGCGATTGCTCAGGCACCGATTGTCGATATGGGCTAAGGTTTAGATAATTTTGGCGAACTCTAGGCAGCCTAATCTGATGGATTTTTTTGGTGAACAGCGGATACGTACGCGTCGCAGTCTCTTACTATATGGACTGTTTTTTCTGATTGTACTTGCTCATATAGTGGTAGGACTGGCTGTTATGTCTATACTGCTAACTGTGTTTACAGGCGGTATATATCACTGGGTATTGGTTCTGGTCATTGTTTTGACGTTAGGTAGTTTCGTTGGTGGTAGTTTTTTAGAGTATCGACGCCTGAGAGCAGGTGGTCGTGCTATTGCTCGGCGAGTAGGAGCAGTTAGGCTGTTCATCGATAACAGTCAAGCGCCATGGGAGCACAGCCAAGGACTCGCTCATCAACACGAAGCTGAAAAAAAGGTTCGCTATAGTTCACGTCATATAGCCGTGCGTGATGAGCGTGATTTTCCGCCCGTTTATCGTCGCTATTATGAAGTTGCCCAGCAGTTAGCGATTGCAGCAGGTTTGCGCACACCGATTTTGTACGTGCTACCTGATGAGCAGGGTATCAATGGTTTCGTCGCTGGTCGCCATAGCCAAGATATGGTGCTCGTCGTTACCCAAGGCGCGCTAGATAAATTGTCTGATGAAGCGTTATACGGACTTATTGGCCACGAATATGGTCATATACTGCACGGTGACGCAACGTTCAATCTACAGCTAATGGTGGTATTGGCAGGCTTGCAGATACTATATGACTGGAGTGACCCAATATCTAATCATCGTTATTTTGATAGCGATAATATCTCCCAAAAGCCTCTACCACAGAGACAGGTTGATACGCTGGCACGTAACACAGAGGCGCAAACCGCCAATTTCACCACGCATAGTGAATGGGTCGCCTACTGGCAGCAGCAATCACAACAACAGCAGTCCTCAGCCAAGCGGCAGTCTAAGTGGATACAAACACCACCTATAATAGATCGTCAAACCCCGCGTAGTATCTGGACATTGCTACTACATGGCTTGAGCTTCTCTAGTATGGCAAGCGCGCAGTTGATTAAGCACAGTTTTAATCGTGAGCGTGAGCTACTCGCTGATGCGACCAGTGTGCAATTGACACGTATACCTGCGATTATCGAAACCTTACAAGCTATTCATCAAGACTCGCTCGGCTCACGTTTGTCTGGCATTGCTGATATCAATGGACTCAGCCATTTTTTCTTCGCTAGTAGTGGGGCGGACCTAGGTGATGTGTCGTGGTTTGCCACTCATCCAAGCTTGACTGAGCGTATGAGCGCGATTAATGCGGATGCTTATCATAAGTTCGCGGTACAAATTGCCAAAGAAAAGCGAATAAATCAGCAAAAGGTCAAAGAAATATATAGGCAACGCCGCTTAGGTGATTGGGGAGCAACAAAAGAAAATAGCTTAAGTGAAGATTTCCCAGAAAAAAACGTGCAGCATTCGTCAGTATTTGAGATTCAAACGGCTGCAACGATTAATACAGGCGACACTAAACAGAAAAGTGACAGGAAAACTCCTGTTGAGTCTACAAGCGACAATCGTAAAGATAGTGGTCAATCAGAAGTTGATGATGGTTTAGAGTTTGCCGTAGAAACTGATGTAGTAATTGATGGGTGGCTTCAAGTACAGGCCGAAGACGTTGGTACTCATCAGCTGTTAAAACCGTGGCAGTCTAAACCTGACGCTGACCTACCAGAAAACACACTAATTGAAGCTAGCGATATTCCAAAGGTATCGCTACCTCAATATATACTCAATCATAGTCACCATCCTTTAGGTGCGCTAGCATTAATCGAAGCTGTTTTACTTTGTCATCAGTATCAACCTTTATCAACGATTGCCACTTATAATTTGAATGATATTTGGAATGAAGGCTTGTATATTAAGACTGACACTATTAATCATGAGCAAATATTACCGCATACGATAGATACTAAGCTGATGACAGTAGTCGCCAGTTTGGATAGGCGTCTGGATAGTGCTTTGATTGAGATCGCTTTAAACCAATTACGTCAACAGGATGTATCTGAACTATTTATCGAAGATTTAAAGCTCAAAAGTAAAGACGATCATAGTCACGACAGTCATCAGCACTATAAAAAACAAGAAAAATGCCGTACGATGTTGTTGCGCTATCAGCAGGGCATATTTGAGTTATTTAACCAACATCTGACATCTGACTTAACCAAAAGCTTGACCCATGATTCGTCAGATCAAAACATACCTAGTGATGACGCTCATTCAGTCGCAATTGCTCTGAATAATTCGTCAGCGTTAGCACATCAAAAATCACCAATATTGTCACTATGGCAAGCGCTACATTTGCAGCAGTTGCTACCGATATTGTTCGAAGTTTTACAAGATACCGATGCGCAGGATCTATGGCCGCAGATGCTGAAGACTGGTATGGAAGATGTAAGAGCGCAATTAGATCCTTCAGGTCAAGTATTTACAAGTCTGAATACATCAGACGTGTCGGTTATCGTTTTATTGGCTTATCGACTATCAAAAGATGTAAAAGGCCAGATGATCTCATTGCATGACCGATCTTTATTGAGTGAAGGTAACGACAGTGTGGCACATTATATTGTAGATTTAAGACGTCATGCGCGCTTGATTGATATTGATCTCATGACAGTAAGCGATCTCAATTTACAGTGGCTATTGTTGACCGCACAGCACTTAAATAGCATTCAGTTATTGGCGATTGTATCTGCGGTTCCTGTCTCTGCTAAGCACTCTGCCACACGCTTGGTAGATGCACAGAATGTTGATAATTATCGAGAGAAGCAACAGGATGGTAGCCAAATAGATTATAATGAAAGTGAGATGAACCAGCCGACTCATAATGAGTATCGACAATGGCTAAGTACATTGCATACAATGATGTTACACGATACGATAATCAGCCAAGATGAATACGATTGTTTGCTGGCAATATCAGAGCGTTGCCTTGGTATTCGGCAGCTGTTTTGATGGGTATGGATCTAATATTTGATTAATAGTGTGATGCATACTCAGTGAGAGCTGCCAAAACCATAAAAACATCTATAAATGATATAAACAAAACGAGTAGGATAGTAGAGTCGAATGAGTGATACCCAAGACCCGCTAACTGTATTACAGCGCCGTGTGCAGCAACGCCAAATTCTAGCGATGATGGGTATCAATCAGTGGGTACAGCCTGAGTCAGAAACCATCAATATGGCTGATATTACGACAGCTTCGGCTAAGCCATTAAATGCTGACTCTACTGATATTGAGTCTAATAACAACGAAGTAGTGAGCGCTAAAGCTGTAGGCACAGTTGATCAACCGTCTGACGGTTATGATATCAATGATTACAATGTTAGTGACTATGTTGCAGATGAGCATGATACCGGTTCGCTAGCTACCATTGAACAGATGGCTAGTGAACAAAGCCCTGTTACTTATAGCTTTGATACTGTTGATTCGAGTACGGTTAGTTCAAGTGCTGTGTCCAACCAAACTGATGTTACTTCAACGAATGCACCTATTGAGCAACCTCAATTTGCGCAGAGTAATTTTCCGCAAAGTAATAGTGATGACCGTGTAAATGACGAGAGCTTAAAAAAAGTAGTGCCATTTGACCTGCAGGGTGGCCGCTATGGTGACTGGGTAATATTGGTTGATATCAAAGCACTGAATAGTGACAGTCAGAAATTATGGAAAAATATCACTGAAGCGCTATCAATCACTTGCGAGATGACATCATTTCCAATTTGTGATGGTATGGATACTGCTGAGCTTGCCAATGCCAGTCTTGCAGGATATATCTTTCGACTTGGCCGAAGTGAAGAGATACAAGTTGCTGCACTGACCGCGCTACCTGACGGCCTCCAACATCCCAATCTGATCACTGTACCGACATTAGAAGAAATGCTCGCAGACAGTAATACTAAACGTCAGCTGTGGGAGCAGATATCTCGTTGAGTTATATGAAAACTAACATCGACACCAATGCCTTTACCAACAAACTGAAATAAAAACATCCTTTTATTTCATCATACCTAGGACTGTGATTATGCCTACAACCCCAACGTCTACAGCAACTGCCACACCGCATCGCCTGCCGAATTTTTGCGCTGGCCCTGCTACCATGCCAACATCCGTATTAGAGCGCGCGCAGAGTGAACTGCTTGATTGGCAAGGTCGCGGCCTATCGGTCATGGAAGTGAGTCACCGTAGCAAAGAGTATATGGCCATTACTGACAAAGCGGAAGCTAAGCTGCGCTCGCTGATGGAAATACCAGATAACTATAAAGTGCTGTTTTTGCAAGGCGGCGCTAGCTTACAGTTTTCGGCGATTCCATTGAACCTGCTAAACGGTGGACGTGGTGACTATTTGACGACAGGCGCATGGTCAGGCAAAGCGATCAAAGAAGCCAAGCGCTATGAGGCGCTAGGTCTAGGCGAGATTAACTTAGTTGCAACTGGTAAAGAGAGTCACTTTACTGATGTACCAGCGCAAAGCGATTGGAATATCAGTGAAGACGCCGCTTATTTTCACTACTGTGCCAATGAAACGATTCATGGCCTACAGATATTTGAGCCACCACAAGTAGATGCGCCAATCATTGCTGATATGTCATCTTGTATCTTGTCACAGCCGATAGATGTATCTAAATTTGGCATGATCTACGCGGGCGCACAAAAAAATATCGGTCCTGCAGGATTGGTTATTGTCATTATTCGTGATGACTTGATGGGGCAGGCCAGCGAATGGTGTCCTATGCTGCTGAACTATGAGCACCAAGCTGACAAAGAGTCTATGTCTAACACGCCAGCGACGTACTCTTGGTACTTAGCAGGGCTAGTGTTTGATTGGTTGGAAGAGCAGGGCGGTGTGGCTGCTATCGGTAAAATCAATCAGCAAAAAGCCGACTTACTTTATAAAACGATTGATGAGAGCAGTTTTTATAATAACCCAGTAGATCCTAAGCATCGTTCTATTATGAACGTACCGTTTACCTTAGCAGACAGCAGCCTCGATAAAGTATTTTTAGAAGAGTCAGAAGAAGCTGGTTTGTTAAATCTAAAGGGTCATCGTGACGTAGGCGGTATGCGAGCCAGTATCTATAATGCCGTACCACTTGAGTGGGTACAGCAGCTGGTTGACTTTATGATTGCCTTTGAAAAAAAGCACGCGTAAGCAAGATGGTAACTGCTAGCGTATAAAGTCTTCATATATAAAACATACATCAAGAAGGGCGCAACCGATCATGGTTGCGCCTTTTTTATACTTATAAACAGACAGTTTGGTCAAACTAGTATGTAGCGATAATAATGACATGTGATAACCATTAAGTGATATCCGCGGCAAACCATTAGGTGAAAAAACCTAAGTTTGTTATGATAAAATTTTGCTATCACGCTGTTTTGCTGTCAGGCTTTACGTTTTGATATTTATATTGGTTAGCATAGAGGTTTGTTGTAACGTCATGATAATGAAAAATACCTTATTAAAAACCATGTTGCTAACCATTACTGTCAGCTGGATACCGAGCAGTATCGCTGCACCTATTACGACGAAAGCGCTTGGTCATAATAGCCCCACTGAGTACATCAATGCACCTTACTTACCTTATGCTAATCCAAAAGCGCCATCAGGAGGCACGCTTTCTCTAGATGCTCGCGGTACGTTTAATAGCGCCAACAAATGGATGACTACAGGCGTCGCGATGATCGGCACAGACTATCTGTATGATACTTTAATGACTGGTTCGTTGAATGAAGCTTTTACCATGTATCCGCAGCTGGCAAGCAAAGTGACATATGATCCGGACGATACGAGCTGGATTATCTATCATCTCAATCCTGATGCTCGTTTTTGGGATGGGTCTGCTGTGACCAGTCGCGATGTAAAAGCGACCTTTGAGGCGATATTGAATAAAGGTCCCATGTATATTCGCAGTTATCTGAGCGATATCAAAGACATTCAAATTATTAATGATCAACAAGTAAAGTTTGTCTTTGCATCTGCTGAAAACAAAGAAATTCTACTAACCGTTGGGCAGTTTCCTGTTTTTGCCAAATCTTCTATAGATACCGATTTCGAAAAAATCAGTCTAACGCCATTGATGGGTAGTGGTCCTTATAAATTGGGACGCGTCGATGCGGGACGTTCGGTAAGTTATATACGTGATCCCAATTACTGGGGTCGTGATTTGATGGTCAATCGCGGTCGCTACAATTTTGATATGATCAAGTTTGTTTATTATCAAAGTGATGAAATTGCTTTTGAAGGTTTTAAATCTGGTCAATATCGTTTCCGTCCTGAAAATAAAGCGTCGAACTGGGTAACTGGGTATAATTTCCCCGCAGTAAAAGCAGGTCTTATTCAAAAAGAGACGATAACCAGCCAAAATCCAGTGCCGATGCAAGCATTGGTCATGAATATGCGTCGCCCAATCTTTCAAGATATTAAAGTTCGCCAAGCTCTGACGGCCGTTTATGATTTTGAATGGATGAATAAAACTCTATTTCATGGGCAGTATGAGCGCTTGCAAAGCTTTTTTCATGGCTCGGAGCTTGCCGCAACGGGTACGCCATCTGACGCAGAAATGCAGGTATTGACGCCTTTATTGTCTGAACTCGAACCGATGCAACGTAAAGCAACGTTAGCTGAGTGGCAGTTGCCTACCAGTGATGGTAATGGCTTCAATCGTCAAGGGTTGTTAGAAGCACGCAAGCTATTGTTAGAAGCTGGGTTTTATTATGAGGATATGAAACTATATCAGCCTAATGGATCGCTTGCTCAGATTGAGGTTTTGATGACAGGTGAGACTATGGGCCGCGTGTTGTTGCCTTATATCCGCAATCTAAAACGTTTAGGGTTTGATGCTACTTTGCGCCAAGTCGATGGTCCGCAATATTATGAGCGTATGCGCCGTTTCGATTATGATATGGTCGTGGACGTCTTTGCCCAAAGTCTATCTCCTGGTGCTGAGCAAGCAGCATATTGGGGTAGCACTGCTGCTGATGAGCCTGGTAACCATAATAGTGCTGGTATCAAAAATGCAGCTATCGATCAGGTGGTTGCTGCCCTTGGTAATGCTAAAAACCGTGATGAGATTGTATTATATACGCAGGTGCTAGATCGGTTATTACGCGCAGGACATTATGTCGTACCGCTATACGGCAAGTCTGGTACCAATGTCGCCTATTGGGATCAGTATCGTCATACCAAAAAGCTACCGACCAATGCAGTGGGTATCGATTACTGGTGGGTCGATAAAGAGGCAGAAGGGCGTATCAATAGATATTTAAAACAATAGATAGTATGTACGATAAGATCTGACCCTGTAACAACGGATAGCTAAGTATATATGTTGTTTTTGTCAAATATATGCTGTTGTTCTCGAATAAAAACTAGATTAGATAGTTCAAAATAACGATTAACAAAAATAACTACTGGTAAGGATTTAACATGAGTATTCGCATTCACCCAATCAAAGCATTTAATGATAACTATATTTGGACGTTGATTAATGAAAATAATAAGCAGGCGATTGTCATTGACCCAGGTCAAGCCCAGCCAGTCATTGATTATCTAGAAATGCACGAGTTAGAACTAACATCGATTTGGACCACTCATCATCATCACGACCATATCGGCGGCGTAGCAGAGTTACAGGAGTCATATCCGATGACTCATTTGGTTGCGCATAGTGAGCATGGCGTCGATGAAGATCAAACCATTAAAGATGGTAGCACAGTGAGCGCATGGGGCTGCTCTGCGCAAGTTTGGGATGTATCAGGGCACACCGCTAGCCATATGGCCTATATCTTGGATATTGATGGACAAAAGCACTGTTTCTGCGGTGATACTCTGTTTAGTGCAGGTTGTGGGCGTGTCTTTACTGGTACGATTGAGCAACTGCATGAGAGTCTTAAGCGCTTGAACGGGTTGTCTCATGAGACGCTACTATATCCTGCACATGAGTATACGGCCAACAACCTGCGCTTTGGTCTGTCCATTGAACCTGATAATGAAGCGATGCAGCAAGCATTAGCACGAGCAGAGGCGCAAACTGAGCAAGGCATGGCAACGCTACCAGTGACACTAGAGCACGAGCGCGCGATAAATGTTTTTTTACGTACACAAGAGCCGAGTGTAATCGCAGGAGTGAAATCCAAAATGCCTATCGATGATGAGAAGTCATTGACGATATTTGCAGCGTTACGTGAGCTGAAAAACAACTTTTAAAGCAAGTTTTTAACAAATAGTTTGCTTTTAAGCACCTATTTAACACACCGCAATTCGCTGCTGAACATCATTGCCCTCTCTCTTTATTTAGGAAGTCGTCATTATGGGTCGTTATATCTTAAAAAGACTACTACTGATATTACCGACACTATTTTTGATATTACTGGCCAACTTTGTAATCGTACAAGCGGCTCCAGGAGGACCTGTTGAGCAGCAGCTAGCGCTTATTGAGCAGGGCGCAAAAGACAACGCGCTTGGCAGTAATATCGGCGCGGGCAGTGCAGGTGGTAACGACAGTACTTATCAAGGAACGCGTGGTCTCTCTGAGGAGATGGTCGCCGCGATTAATGCCCAGTACGGCTTTGACAAATCCGCTCCTGAGCGATTCTGGCTCATGCTAAAGAACTATGCTCAGCTAGATTTTGGTGAGTCGTTTTTTAAAGGGCAGTCGGTGACCGATCTTATTGTAGAGAAGCTGCCAGTTTCGATATCGCTCGGACTGTGGAGTACGCTGCTCCTCTATATGATAGCCATTCCGCTAGGCGTCTATAAAGCGATGCATCATGGCTCAAGCATTGATAAAGCCACCGCCATGCTACTGGCGATTGGACATGCGATACCAGTATTTGTCTTTGCAGTGATTTTACTGGTGTTCTTTGCAGGTGGCAGCTATTGGAATATTTTTCCACTGCAAGGACTGACGTCCGAAAATTTCGATCAGCTAAGCGCGCTTGGTAAAGTAAAAGATTATTTTTGGCATTTGGCGTTACCGCTGCTGGCAAGTACGGTAGGCGGTTTTGCAGGTTTGACTTATTTGACTAAATTTAGCTTTTTAGAGGAGCTGGGCAAGCAATATGTACTGACCGCTCGTGCTAAAGGATTGGGTGAGCGTCAAGTGCTATATGGCCATGTATTTCGCAATGCGATGCTAATTATTATTGCAGGTATTCCAGCTGCTATCGTTGGTATTTTCTTTGCGGGTAACTTTTTGATTGAGATTATATTTAAACTTGATGGTTTGGGGTTGCTGGGTTTTGAAGCCATTCAACAACGCGACTATCCAGTGATATTTGGTACGCTATTTATCTTTACCTTGGTTGGGCTACTATTGCAGTTAATTAGTGATTTAAGTTATCACTTAATCGATCCTCGTATTGATTTTGAGGGCCGCTAATGTCAAATAATCAATCTTCATCAAAGAATAGTAGTATTAATAGCGAAGCAGATAAATCGCTAATGCTTGAGCAGCTATCTACCACAAAAAAGCAACGCTTGAACCCTATATGGCAAGCGCGCCTAGACCGCTTTCGCCAAAATCGTCTTGGGGTGATATCGTTGTTTGTTTTTGCGGTAATATTTGTCATCTGCATGGCGGCTAATGTCATTGCCAATGACAAGCCATTACTAGTGCAGTATCAAAGCGACTACTACTTTCCAGTATTAAAAGCCTATCCCGAAACAACATTTGGCGGTGTGTTTGAGACCGAAACCAATTATAAAGACCCTGCAGTGCAGTCGCTGATTGATGAGCAAGGGTTTTACATAATGCCGCCTATTCCGTTTGCTGATCAGACACCGAATGTCGAGCTTGGCTTGCCTTATCCAGCGGCACCCAATGCTCAGAACTGGCTTGGTACTGATGATATGGGACGCGACGTGCTGGCACGGATACTTTACGGTATGCGAGTGTCGTTATTGTTTGGTCTGGCCCTAACGCTTGCGGGCGCACTGATTGGGATTATCGTTGGTGCGGTACAAGGCTATTATGGCGGCTGGGTAGATCTGGCAGGGCAGCGATTTATGGAAGTATGGGGCGGTATGCCTCAGCTGTTTATGATTATTATTTTGGTCAGTCTGTTTAGTCCCAGCATTATTATGCTGTTCGCCATGATGTTACTATTTGGCTGGATGGGACTGGTCGGTTTGGTACGGGCAGAGTTTTTGCGAGCCCGCAACTTTGACTATGTGCGAGCTGCGCGCAATTTAGGCGTTTCGGACAGCCAGATTATGCTTAGACATATCTTACCTAATGCACTAGCTTCTAGTTTGTCGCAGTTGCCGTTTATCTTAACGGCCAATATTATCGCTTTGACTGCGCTGGATTTCTTAGGATATGGATTGCCACCTGGCTCGCCGTCTCTTGGTGAGCTAATGGTACAAGGGAAAAACAACCTTGATGCACCTTGGCTTGCTTTGTCAGGGTTCTTTAGCTTGACCTTTATTTTATCACTGCTCATCTTCGTCGGCGAAGCATTGCGTGATGCATTTGATCCGAGGCGTTCTTAATATGACTGAAAATATCATCGCCACCGAGCAGAACAACGCGCAAGATGAACGTCTCAATCATGCAGAAAACAAGCTTATGCTAACCGTAGACAAGCTTACTATCACGACGACTACAGGTATCCAGATAGTTGATGCGTTGTCTTATGAGCTAAGACAAGGCAAAACCTTAGCTATTGTTGGTGAGTCAGGCTCTGGGAAGTCTATTGCCAGTCTTGCGCTACTAGGTTTATTACCAGACAGTTTGACCATTACTGGTGAGGCTCAGTTAGCAAGTACGGCTGGCATGTCTACATTGCCCATCGTCAATGATAAAGCACGTAATACTGCGTTACGGTCTATTCGTGGACAGCGAATTGGTGTGGTGTTTCAAGAACCGATGACTGCATTAAATCCGTTACATACGGTCGCTAAACAAATTGCTGAGTCGTTGCGACTAAGCGGTGTACCAAAGAAACAATGGCGAGAAACCAGCATCGCTTTGCTAAATGATGTCAATATTGCTGATCCTGCTGACAAGTTGCACCGTTATCCACATGAGCTATCAGGTGGTCAGCGTCAACGAGTAATGATTGCCATGGCATTGGCTCAGCAGCCTGATATTCTAATTGCTGATGAACCGACGACTGCACTCGATGTCACTTTGCAGCATGAGGTGTTGGCGCTATTAGACAATCTTAAACGCCAGCACAATATGGCGATGATATTGATCAGTCATGATCTCAATTTGGTCAGGCGCTATAGTGATGAGGTCATCGTTATGCGCCAAGGTCAAACGATTGAACAAGGTCAAACGTCTACGGTATTTGATCAGCCTAAAGCCGACTATACTCGTACGCTCATTCAGCAAGACTTTGGGCAAGCGTTAGTTATAGCAGACGATAACGCAGATAAACAATCAAGCGTACTAGAAGTGAGTAATCTTAACGTACAGTTTCCAATTGAAAAAGGTCTGTTTGGTGGTACCAAGCGCTGGTTCGATGCGGTCAAGGATGTCGATATGACGCTACAAAAAGGTCAGGCATTGGGTATCGTTGGAGAGTCCGGCTCTGGCAAAACCACCATTGCGCTGGCGCTTAGCCAACTATTGAGCAACCAAGCATGTGTGAATGGGCAGATAGTGATCAATGATCAAGATATCTCGACATTGTCTAAAAAAGCGCTACGTACATTCCGCTCGCAGATACAAATGGTATTTCAAGATCCATTTGCCAGTATTAATCCGCGTATGACGGTCATGCAAATTGTCGAAGAGGGATTGCTGGTACAAGGCGTGGATAAAGTCACCCGTCAGCAAGCAGTACTAGATAGTCTTGCTACGGTACATCTGCCTTTAGCATTTGCTCAGCGTTATCCGCATGAGCTGTCGGGTGGTCAGCGTCAACGCGTGGCACTGGCGCGCGCGCTCATTATGAAACCCAGTTTACTTATATTGGATGAGCCTACCTCTGCGCTCGACAGTACCACACAGGTAGCAGTTGTCAGTTTACTGCGAGAAATCCAAGAAAGACTGCAAATAAGCTATGTTTTTATCAGCCATGATCTCAAAGTAGTACGTGCTCTATGTCAGCATATTATGGTATTAAAAGAAGGCTTTTGCGTAGAGTCTGGACGTACCGAGGATCTTTTTAATCATCCACAACATGCTTATACTCAGCAATTGTTAAAGGCAAGTACTGACTAGTTTGAACGACTTAATGTAGCCACTTATAACCACTTAGATTGATCAATCAAATTAAGCGGCTAAATTAAGCGATCTGGTATAAAACCGACACATCGCAGTTCATAATAATAGCGACATACTGAAAAAAGCAGTGGTACAATGATTTTGGAAGGTCGCCTGTTTTACAATACTGTGATACGAATCTTTATGCACTTTGACGCTCATAAATTAGTAATATTTAACTGACTCAGCAAAACGGTCTTTATTACAGTTAAAACCATCATTAAAAAGGATTTTGTGCTCATGAAAACACAAAACAGTATTACTAAATTGGTAACGAACAACAGTTTGCAGCATGCTGGTTATTTGGCCGTTGCTAAGACTCGGGCAAAAGTATTAAAAGCAGTGTCTTACGTGATACCTATTAGAAGACCAATGCTGTTTGTCGGTGAGACTGCCTGTGATGAGTTATGCGATATGCTTATCAATGAAGGTAATACCAATGTGTTTATTGTCACGGATACGGTGCTCAATAATCTGAGCATACCAGCAAAAGTTACCGATTATCTAGAGGCAAAAAATATCAGTTATCACGTCTATGATGGTATTACGCCAGACCCTACTTTCAAGGTAGTTGAAGAAGGGCTACGTCAATCAGTAAAAGCCAATTGTGACTCTATCGTAGCCATTGGTGGCGGCTCAGTGATCGATGCGGCCAAAATGATAGCGATGTCTCAAGGTAACAAATGCAAACCAAAACAGCTAATTGGTATTCTCAAAGCAAGAAAGCCTGCGACGCCTTTATACTGTGTACCAACGACGGCTGGTACAGGATCAGAGGCGACACTCGGTGCAGTCGTGTCTGATGACAAAACGCATCAAAAAGCATTGTCTATCGACCCAAGAATGGTACCGCTCGCCGCAGCGATTGACCCAGTTATCATGAAAGGCATGCCAGCGCATATCACAGCAGATACAGGCATCGATGTATTGACTCATGCATTAGAAGCATGGATGAGCGCTAATGCTAATGTAGAGACAGATTACTATGCAGCCTCTGCTGTAAAATCTGTTATGCATTATCTACCACTAGCTTATAAAGACGGTGGCAATCTAAAAGCAAGAGAAGAGATGGGTATCGCCGCTCATTACGGCGGAATTGCCTTTAACAAAGCAGGTCTGGGCTATGTGCATGCTATCGCACATCAGTTAGGTGCTTACTATAGTATTCCTCATGGTCGTGCTAACGCGATCGTGTTGCCTTATGTACTTGACGTCAATCGCAAAGCGAGTAGAAAAAGACTGGCTGCATTGGCTAAAAGAACTGGTATGGTACAGAATGGTCAAGCAGCCAATAGTGATAGTGAGATAGCGGATCACCTTATCACGCAAGTTAGAGACTTGATTGCAAATTTAAATATCGATCCGACAGTTGAGGGTATGCAAACCAGCGACTTTGATAATATTGCAAAGGCAGCTGCAAAAGAAGTCAGTGATACTTATGCAGTACCAACTTATCTATCAGCTGCTGAAATCAAAGAAATTCTAATGAAGATTAAGCTGGCTAGTGACGAACGTGCTGATAATAATAAAGCAGCGTCATAATCCTATGTTTGCATTGATAGCTTTGCGATAAATAAAAGCCCGTCACTCTTTTGAGAATGGGCTTTTTTAATGCATTTGAGATAATAAAGCTTTAGTCTTATTTCTATAGTTAACTCATACTAAAATATATAACCGTTATCAATGAATCCTTTAATTTATCTTGTGATTACACTCAGTTGATAAAAAATATCTTAATAAACTGTAAATATATAACAATATAGGAATGTTGCAGTGACACAAAATCGTTAAGATATTCAGAGGACATTACGCTTAGGAGATTTTTATGAACCGCATATTACCGTCTAAAATTATAGGGTTAGTTATCATAGCGAGCAGCGCGATTTACGCAGGCTGCGCATCAACTGAAAGTAGCTCTACTGTAAAAAATACAACTGCCGCTAATCCCTATGCACCGACTACACCAGGGTTGGCAGTAGCCACGGTAGCGGGTGGGTGTTTTTGGTGTGTTGAAGCAGGTTACGAGAAAATTCCTGGTGTGGTGGAAGTCGTGTCTGGCTATACGGGCGGCACCGCCGAAAATCCAACCTACAAGCAGGTGTCAGCAGGTGGGACCGGTCATACAGAAGCGGCGCAGGTATATTATGATCCTAAGAAAATTACTTATAATGGCATAGTACAGGCTTTATGGAGAATCGCAGATCCTACTGATGATAAAGGTCAGTTTGTCGACCGCGGCACACAGTACCGTCCTGCTATTTTTTATGATAACGCGCAAGAAAAGAAAATTGCAGAAGCTGCTAAGCAATCACTGCAAGACTCTGGGGTATACGAAAAACCAGTAGTGATTGAGATTGTTCCTACTAGTACTTTTTATCCCGCTGAAGAGTACCATCAGGATTATTATAAAAAGAATCCGATACGCTACAAAGCTTATACTTTCAATTCGGGTCGTTATCAGTTCATAGAAAGTGTCTATGGTAAAAACTATGAGCTTGATTTTAGCAAGTTTACGCCTACAGCAGATAGCACACAGCAAGTGACGATGAACGTCACGTCGGATAGCAAAGTAAGCAAAGGTTTTAACCCAGATACATTCGCAAAACCCTCACAAGATGCGCTAAAAAAATCGCTCAATGATATTCAGTATAAGGTCACTCAAAAAGAAGGGACCGAGCGCGCCTTTGATAATGAATATTGGGATAATAAAGAGCCTGGATTGTATGTAGATGTCGTATCTGGTGAGCCACTGTACTCTTCTCGTGATAAATACAAGTCCGGTACGGGCTGGCCGAGTTTTACTCGTCCATTAAATACTAGCTTAGTGGTAGAAAAGCCGGATCCAGGCATATTTGGAACCCGTACTGAAATCCGTAGTCGTTACGCGGACTCGCACGTAGGTCATGTGTTTGATGATGGTCCAGCACCAACAGGTAAGCGCTATTGCATGAATTCAGCAGCACTACGCTTTATTCCGCTTGCAGATATGGAAGCTGAAGGTTACGGCGACTGGATTGATGATGTGAAATCAGTTAGCTAGTATTGTTTTTCTACCGTTTACCCAAATAAAAAGGACGCTGATGCGTCCTTTTTATTTGGGTATTGTTCAGAGTAGAATAAACAATTAACAGCAATTTAAAACGCTGGTTGACGCTTAGGAACAGCACCCAAAAACTCATTACGTGCTTGATTATTGTGTTGGTATTCGCCAAGCATAGCGGTGCTACGTGTGGTTGAATGCTGTTTGCTAACACCGCGCATCATCATACACATATGTGATGCATCCATGACAACTGCCACACCGCGGCAGCCAGTAACATCCATAATGGTTTGTGCAATCTGCTCACTTAAGTTTTCTTGTATTTGTAAACGACGAGCATACATGTCGACGATACGGGCGAACTTTGACAGTCCCAAGACTTGTCCATCAGGTAAGTAGCCGATATGAGCGATACCATGGAACGGTAGCATATGATGCTCACACAATGAATAAAACTCAATGTTCTGTACCAGCACCAGCTCACGATTGGCTGATGGGAAGACAGCATCATTGACTACTTCTTCTATGTTTTGATGATAGCCTTGGGTTAGATGTGCAAATGCCTTTGCAGCACGTACAGGCGTATCTAACAAACCCGGGCGATCTAAGTCTTCGCCAGTTGAAGCAATCAGTTGGCGATAAGATTCGGTACTTTCTTTATAATCTGGGGTTATGATGGGGGTGTTACTCATAAGTTTGGCAGCCATCCAAAATGTGGGTGTAGCTTAACGTTGAATCCTATCATGTGAGGATTCTTATAAAAATTGTGCAAGCTGGGAAGGGCTGTGATTATACTCGAAATCTGCTGAACTTCATACTGCTGTGGTCAGCAGTTAAGGCTTTAATAAATAAAGGGGGAGTCTAATACTTATTCGAAACGGTTATAGTATTAATATTTGAAATACTGTTTTCATCATGAAGTCAGTAAAATGTTATAGTCTGTGCGTTTTGTTTCGAAGCGTTAATGCTAAAATATATTCTAATAACTCGCAAAAAGCGCTCATTGTCGACATTACTTGAAGCGATAAGCTGCTGTTAGAGTTTTCATTTTATTGGTTGATGGTATTTACGAATCCAATAACAAGAACCAAATACAGTTTACGACTGTTTACTTAAATTAATTCGTGTATAATAACTCATCTTTTCATTTGTACTATTTAGTAGTCTCAATCTTCTAATTACTCTAAATAAATTCTTATTCTAAATCATCTTGATTGATTCAAAAGGAAATCTTATGCTACTGCAAGGACAACGATTTGTCGTAACTGGCATCGCAAGTAAACTCTCTATCGCTTGGGCTATCGCAGAAGCGTTGCACCGCGAAGGGGCATCAATAATTCTGACTTACCCGAACGATAAAATTAAAAAACGCGTCGACATGGCCGCTGAAAAATTTGAAGCAGATTTGGTTCTAGAGTGTGATGTCGCCTCTGATGAGTCGATTGCTGCTTGTTTTGAACAAGTAACTGCTCATTGGGGTGATGGTATTGATGGTGTGGTTCATGCCATTGGATTTGCGCCGATGGATCAGCTTGATGGAGATTTTGTTAGCGCAACGACTCGTGAAGGAAGCCACATTGCACATGACATCTCTAGTTATAGCTTTGTTGCATTGGCTAAAGCAGCTCGTGAATTATTAGCGATGCGTCACGGCTCTATGTTGACGTTGACTTATGAAGGTAGTATTTCAGTATTGCCAAACTATAACGTCATGGGTATGGCAAAAGCCAGTCTAGAAGCCAGCGTTCGTTATTTAGCAACGTCTATGGGCGGCGAAGGTATTCGTGTTAATGCGATATCTGCAGGCCCTATCCGCACGCTAGCCGCTAGTGGTATCAAGTCTTTCCGCAAAATGCTTGATATTAGCGAAAAGATTGCGCCACTACAACGCAATATCACACAGACAGAAGTAGGTAATGCAGCATTGTTTCTATTATCTCCTTGGGCGTCTGGTATCACAGGTGAGATTATGTTTGTTGATGCAGGCTTCAATACGGTTGCTATCAGTGAGCAATTAATGACGCTTGATGAGCCAGCGAAGTAATAATTGTCATCAATGATATGTTTGATAATAGAAAAGACAGCCAATAGGCTGTCTTTTCTGGTTATACTATGAGTCTTTTTAGCAATGGGCTTTTTTAGCAGTGTGCCTCTTTAGCTATGTAATTTTGAGCGAGAGATATGATAACCAAATTACCAAAGTGGATACTATGGGGCGGGGCAATTCTGGCATTTAGTGCTGGTTGTGTGAATACAACGGCATTGATGGGGTTCGCTAATTTATCGGTGTCACACGTCACTGGCAATGTGAGCTTGTTTGCAGCGGCTATCGCTCATGCAGATGCACGTAGTATTTTATATATTGGTACTTTGTTGCTGTCCTTCTTGGCAGGCGCTATACTGAGCGGTTTTGTCATTGGGCAGACGTCATTGAAACTCGGTCGTCGTTATGGGCGAGCGCTATACTTAGAAGCAGCATTATTGCTGGTTAGTTATTGGTTATACCAGCAGCATGATTATTTAGGACAATTGGCGGCAGCGATGGCCTGCGGATTACAAAACGCGATGGTAGCAACTTATAGTGGGGCGGTCATTCGTACCACTCACTTGACAGGGCTGACATCGGATATGGGGGCGGCAATCGGTAATTGGCTTGCCGGCCGCTCTATCAGTAAGCCAACTTTAGGGTTTCAAGCGGTTATCTGGTATTGCTTCTGCGGTGGTAGTACAGTAGGTGCTTTCTTGTTTGCTACAATCAGCTATGATGCCTTATTTGTTCCCATTGCTATTGTTTCGACAGCAGCATTCGTATATAACTATGCTTCAGATCACCTGCCAGAAGTTAGAGAGCCAAAAAAAGGATAAGCGCTTATCATAATGATAAACGCCCATCTTATTTACTATAAACTTTCTGTAAGTTCATTTAGGTATGAAGTAGCAAGCTACTAAAACATTCTTTTATTTTAGTCTTTATGATCTTCGTGCTCATGCATTCCTTGCATCATATCAAGCATAGAGTCGTCAGTACGTTGCTGGTCTTCTTTGGCTAAGCCATCTTGGTTAATGTCTTTTGGTGCCATTTTAGTCGTTGAGTCCGTTTTATTTGAGTCTGTCATAAAGTACTCCAGTATTTTTATTTGAGCTTTAATAAAGATATCTTGGTTAAAGCTTTATTTGTTAACGCTTTTATTTTACTTGTCTAGTATGAAGTGTGATTATAATGTTGTACATATACAGAGTACACTTGTTTAGTGACTGTGTGTAACTGATGATGTAATCAACAATGCAACTAATAAAGTAACCGATAACTAGGTATGCCGATGGCTAGCATAAGTTGTAAAAGACAAGTTCTAATATGAATGTCTCAAGCGCTGCTTGTAGGTAGTTAAATGTAGGGCATTACTAAGAATAAGTATTGACAGTCAGTCATAAATTTTTCATCGGTGCTTTCGATTTTATTTTTTCTTCAATGGTAATGTGTTTATCAAAACACACACCAACCAGTAATTTATGTTTTTATCTTGAGGTTTCTTACACCGTCTTTTATTCAATAAGGACATTCTATGTCAGAGCAAAAGCTAGATAGCCATCTCCCTAATGATGGCAATGAATATTTATTTACTGATACCTTCCCAAAAGGTACAGGCAAAGGGTTAATTGTTGTCGCAATTGCAGCGATTATTGCGATGATTATCTATAATATTTTACCATTTGATATCAATGCCAATAAAGGTCTTGCTTTGTTGTTTTTTATCGGTGTACTGTGGTTAACAGAAGCAGTGCACGTGACTATTACGGCGCTACTGGTAGTGGTGGTAGGAGCCTTGATAGGTATACCAGATTTTGATGCCAAAATAGGCTTACAAAGTTTCGCTAGTCCGACTATTTATTTATTCTTTGGTGGTTTTGCGCTAGCTGCTGCTTTGCATGTACAACAGTTGGACAAAAAAATTGCATTAAAGATTCTATCAATGTCAGGTGGTAAGCTTAGTACGGCCGTATTTTTGATATTTGGTGTGACAGCATTTCTATCAATGTGGATATCAAACACAGCCACGGCGGCGATGATGCTGCCATTAGCTCTTGGTATTTTGACGCAAGTTGATCGTGAAAAAGATCGCGGTACATTTGTGTTTGTATTATTGGGTATTGCTTATTCAGCGAGCCTGGGTGGTTTGGGTACGATTGTTGGTTCACCGCCTAATGCGATTGCAGCCAAAGCGCTTGATATTGCTTTTGTTGATTGGATGAAGTTTGGTATACCGATGATGTTGGTGCTATTGCCATTATTATTGGGTGCGATGTACTTGTTCCTTAAACCCAACCTAAATCGTAAAATCACATTGGTTGAAGAGACTCCTATAGCTTGGAATAAGCCACGTATAGTGACCATTACTGTCTTTGTTATTACTGCATTGAGCTGGATATTCTCTAAGAAAATCGGTGCAGCGTTAGATATTTCTGATACGGATGCCATTATTGCTTTATCCGCGGCAGCAGCAGTAGTGAGCTTAGGACTGGTATCGTGGAAGCAAGTTTCTGACAATACTGATTGGGGCGTACTCATGCTGTTCGGTGGCGGTATTGCACTATCGACAGTTTTGAAAGTCTCAGGTGCGTCTTTAGTACTTGGTGAAACGGTCGCTAACGCATTGTCTGCGGCACCACTGATGGTGGTGATGATTGCGATATCTGCATTTATTATTTTCTTAACCGAGTTCGCTTCTAACACAGCATCTGCTGCATTGTTAGTGCCAGTGTTTGCTGCTATCGCTGAGCAGATGGGCTTGCCTCATGAAGTACTCGTACTAGTCATCGGTATCGGTGCATCATGTGCCTTTATGTTGCCAGTTGCGACGCCACCAAATGCTATTGTGTTTGGTACTGGTTTGATTAAACAGACAGAAATGATTCGCACGGGTATTATATTAAATATTATTGCTACTATCGTTATTGGACTATGGGCATATTTCTTTTTGATATAATCAAGTAGTCACTATAATCATATATGCTTAGCGATACTGAAACCCCAATGTTCAAGACAAGTTGAACAT
Source organism: Psychrobacter sp. AOP7-A1-24 (assembly GCF_052376235.1). Classification (NCBI taxonomy): domain Bacteria; kingdom Pseudomonadati; phylum Pseudomonadota; class Gammaproteobacteria; order Moraxellales; family Moraxellaceae; genus Psychrobacter; species Psychrobacter sp. AOP7-A1-24. Next base: position 60,620 of record NZ_JBQSVM010000020.1, read on the forward strand.
TGGGGTTTTTTGTTGCTTATCGTATTGGATAACGGTATAGAATGTTTGTCATTCACGTCATTTTATTAAATGGATTTGATCAAATGGTACTGTATTTATTAGAAGCAATGGTTCTTATAGTACTAGGTACAATTGCCCTACTGATTGTATTTATAGCAAAATATTGGGCGCCTGATCGTACTGTCACTGAGCTAAAACGATGGCAACTGCCCAATAGTGAATTTATAGACATATAAGGTATGCAGGCACACGTGGCGCAGTCAGGAAAGTGTGATACAAACCTTAATAAGGTATCGATGGGCAAAGCGTTTAACGCTGAACCTAAAGTAATGTCGTCTAGAACAAAACCACCTGAAACAATCGTTTTGTTACATGGAACCTCGGCAAGTCTACATACATGGGAAGGTTGGTCAAAGGCGCTGTCTGAGCAGTACTGTGTCGTAAGTATGGATCTGCCAGGATTTGGTCTGACTGGTCCTTATGTGGACGAACGCACACACTATAGCTACGAAAATTATGCTACGTTTGTCATTCAAGTGCTCAACCATTTGAAATTAGATCGTGTCACACTTGCAGGTAACTCATTAGGGGGTAAGGTAGCATGGCGTACGGCAGCTTTGTATCCTGAGCATATCAGTCGTTTAATATTGGTGGATGCAGTTGGCTATTCATCAATGCCAAAACACGTCCCTATTGGTTTTAAGCTTGCTGAATATTCAGTGATGTCACCAATTCTAAATCGTATCCTACCCAGAAGTGTCGTCGAAAAAAGTGTTTTGAGCGTGTATGCAGACGATAGCAAAGTAAACGACGCTTTGGTTGATAGGTACTATGAGTTGACCTTGCGCCAAGGCAATCGGCAAGCATTAAGTCGCCGTCTAAATGAGACTGATGATGATAGTGACCAAGCGCAAATAAAGCAGTTGGATATACCGACCTTAATATTATGGGGTGCAAAAGATGCTCTTATTCCTGTAGGAAACGCCATGTTATTTCATAGAGACATACGTAACAGTCAACTTAAGATATTTGATAACTTAGGTCATGTACTGCATGAAGAAGATCCGCTAGCAACTATTGAAGTTGTAAAGTAGTTTTTAATTAGTGAGTTAGAAAATGAATAACTTAGAAAAGAAACAGATAACGACCATCGCCGCGATTTCAGATATTCATAGTAATGTCTACGCTCTTGAATCTGTGTTTGCCGATATAAGGCATCGAGATGTTGATCAGGTTGATCAGATTGTCAATCTTGGTGATATTTTGTATGGGCCAATAGCACCTAACGCTACCTATGAGTTATTGATGGCACATCAAGATGACATTATCACCATTAGAGGCAATCAGGATAGA
>NZ_JBQSVM010000021.1:0-60829 GCF_052376235.1 Psychrobacter sp. AOP7-A1-24
CAATCTTATCTTTCAATCATATATAGTATGCCCAAATAGTAAATCTACGCTATATATACTCACTCTTACCATAACTTTTACTAACTCAATCTCGCTCATAACTCAACTGGATTAAATAAGGATTATTTAATGATAAATACTAAAATAAGTACGGTCACGAAAGCATTACTCGTTGGCTCAGCATTGGCAGCGACTACTATGGCAAGCGCTGCCCTACCGACACAGTGGCAGTTGGATGATTCACATACTCGTGTTGGTTTTTCTGTCAATCACATGGGGTTTTCAACCACCATGGGCCACTTCAATGATGTTAAAGGTATGGTGAATTACGATATCAAAGCACCCGATGAAACGAGCATGAACTTTACCATTGCAACCGACAGTATTGATACAAACTGGGATGCTCGTGACAAGCATTTAAAGAAAGATGAGTTTTTCAACGTCGAAAAGTATCCAACCATGACTTTCAAATCTACTCAGGTCAAATTTATCAATCCACAGCAGGCTAAAGTAACGGGTGACTTCACTCTATTAGGTCAAACCAAACCGCTGACCTTGGATGTCACATTAAATAAAATCGCTAATAGCCCTCTTACTAAAGAGCCAGTCGTTGGTTTCCGTGCTACTGGGACACTTGATCGTGCCGCTTATGGTATGACTGCTTACGCTGATGGCATCACTACCAATGTCCCTATCCAAATCGATGGCGAGCTGGTAGAAAAAACATCGGAGTAACAATCACAACCCTTGAACACTAGCAACTTTTAACAAAAGCAAAAAAGCGGCCTACCTATACAATTAAGGATAGGCTACTTTTTTATCTTGACGTTTTCGCTTCAGTTCATACCTAATAACTAATAACTACTTGGAATAGCGTGACAAATATCAATCTTGTGACGTTATTCCTCGTATCATTAATGGTCACATCTTACAAAATAACAAAGCTAGGCTATTTCTGATTTCATAAGTTTGCCACCTCTCTTGCTTACCCTATCCTTAAGCCAAAATTTTTGACTGACAAACTTCACACATATAGCGACTCGTTGACAAAACTCATGCATGTACTTACGTATTTCCCATCATATCGTCTGTAGTTCTTCGTAAAATAGACATATGAAGATGAAGAAACGCTAAACAATAGAGAATATGAATATTGAAGTTCGGATTTATGTGTTGAACTTAATCCCTTTCGCACATATATCAGGAAACATAGAACACTTAACACATATACCGAGCATGGCCTAATACAGCTGCTATAAAGGATATAATGACGACAATGACTCAGTCTTTCGATAAAAACTACGCTCAATCCTTTAACCGTGACGCTCATTCTGAGGTATTACCTTACGCGGCACAAAACAATCAACCTAAAAAGCGTGTGGGTATTTTAGGCGGTGGTACTGCGGGATCAACGATTGCGATCCGACTGGCGGCGCTAGGTCTAGAGACCTACTTATTTGAGAAGAAAAAATCACTTATTGATGGTCCACCTATGTGCCATTTGCATGCAGGTGGCAACCTATACCGTGAAATACCGGACGAAGATTGCGTAGCACTACTTAAGCAATGTATCGATATATTGCGTTTATACCCGCATACTATTGACGTTCGCCCTACGGTGTTTGCCGTACCGACACGTGACGAAGGACTACCTGAAGATTTACTACCGCGTTTAGATATTTTGACCGATGCTTATCAAGAGCTGATCGAGCAAGATGCCAACAACAAGGTATTAGGTGAGCCAGAAGATTACTATCAGCTTTATAGCCATGAGCAACTGATTGAACTGTCGGAACGTGAGCAAGTCGCTGTACCGAGTACAGTTGATGAGTGGATGATTCCAGTCGCTAGATATTTGGACTTAAACAAAGTTAAATTTCCGTTAATTGTTGTCCAAGAATATGGCTGGAATATTTTTCGTTTAGCAGCTTCTGCCAAGCTTGCGCTTGAAGAATATGATAATGCGCATGTATTCACTGAAACTGCTGTGCAAAGAGTTGTACCAGTAGACTGTGAAAATTGTACTAACGCTGACCATCATGTCACCAAATGGCGTATCGACTATCAACAAGCTCACAATCAAGACAGTGCCTCTCAGCCTGAGTCTATCGAAGTTGATTACTTAGTCAATGCTTGTGGATTCCGTACTGGTGTCATCGATGATATGGTTGGTGTCGAGGTCACGCGTATGGTTGAGTTTAAATCGTCTTATGTGACCCATTGGGACGACGCTGGCGGACAGATACCAGAGATTATCGTCTATGGTCAACGAGGTACTCCAGAGGGGATGGCGCAGCTTACTCCTTATCCTGGCGGATATTTTCAGATTCATGGTATGAGTAATGCCATTACTTTATTTGATGATGGTCTTGTCGCATCGAATGAAAACAGTGCGCAGCCCAAACTGCCACAACAATATGTGCATTATATTGAAGATGGTTGGGATAAAGCACCTCTACAAGCACGTAGCCAGCAAGCAATTGAATACGTGGCTGAGTTTGTACCGACGTTTAACAGCGCACGTACTGTTGGTAACGCGCTATATGGTGGACAGCAGATTCCTGGACAGGATGATACTCTGCGAGTTGCCGATGTGAGTTTATACTCTAATATACGCTATGCCCGTGCAGAAAACGTCAAAGCATCTTCGACCTTGATTGCTGCTGATCAAATAGTTAATGAGCTAACAGATCTAGGTTTGATAGAGAATGATACGCCTATGAATTGTAGTCGCTATGCCCATGAGTGGTCATACCTTGTCCATAACGATAGTCTGGCTGTTGATGAAGTCGCACGTGAGCTCGCTGAGCAACGTGGATTCCCAATCGCGATGGCTCATGTCAATCATAGTATTCGTGAAGTAGCATTGGACGATCTCACGCCTGCTGAAGCCTAGTTAACATGTTTTATTGATAATTTTTTAGTAGACACAAAAAAGGAGCAGATAACTGAGATTTGGTTACCTGCTCCTTTTGTTGCAATAGCTCTTAATATTTAAGCGTTCGCTATGTATTAATCAAGGCTATCCGGATTAGCTATTGCTGCCAGCCATCTTTTCTGTATCTATATCATCATCTATAGTCACCACTGTCTGTAACATATTGATTGCTTCACTGATGGTATTGCATACCACTAGTCGATCCAAATCTTCCTGCTTCATAAAGCCTTGCTCAGTGGTATATTTTAAGTGCTCGATCATACGATCATAAAAACCATTGATATTCAGAATAATCATCGGTTTTTCGTGCTGATACAATTGACGCCACGTAGCGATTTCCATGATTTCTTCTAATGTTCCTAGCCCGCCTGGTAGCGTGATAAAAGCATCGGCATACTCTGCCATGACAGTCTTACGCGTGTGCATAGTGTCAGTCAAATGCAAGCGTGTCAGCTGCTCATGAGCGATTTCGTGCTTGAGCATAAAGGTTGGGATCACACCCACTGCTTGAGCGCCGCCATTGATTACTTCATCCGCAACCGCACCCATTAGACCGATACTAGCGCCACCATACACCAGACCCATGCCGTTCTTTGCCAAGGCACTACCTAGCTCGCGTGCCGCCTGTTCATACACATCACCCTTGCCCAAGCGCGAACCGCAATAAACGGCCACAAGCGGCATTGACAAGGTTGACTTATCGACTGCTTTTTCAATATTTGTAATGTCTTTACTTGTGATTACGTCATAAGTATCATCGTTGATTTTCATTTGCATATAGCTTCCTTAATTATCTATCAGTTCTTATTGAGTGCTTGTTATTAGTGAAGGCTGCATACCGACACCTATCATTTATAGTGTCATGCACATGATTCATAGGACAAACCCAACCAAGTCATACAAAACTTGGAAGTCATATTTGAGCAACTGCCTTGCCAGCATTTATCTTAACATAAGCAATGCTACCACATAGTCACAACGATTTATCACTACGCAACGACTACACTTTTTAGATGAATATCTACTGTTCATCATAGCTCAATATTCATTATCTACTAATAAAAATACTAAGGTATAGCCATGGATAATCATAACGCTTCTCCTACTACCGAGCCATCGAGCTCCGTTGTTAATAACAATCTCACTAATAGAAGTAATATGAATGACTCAAGCAATGTTAATACTTACTCATTAAGTATTATGACCGATCGCAACCAAGCATTGGCAGCCACTATCTATCGCCCTAAAGATGCGCCAAAAAAAGCAATCATGATGGCACCAGCCACAGGTATTAAACGTCACTTTTATCATAATTTTGCGATCTACCTAGCAGAAAGCGGCTTTGGAGTGCTAACCTTTGATAATGAAGGAATCGGTGATTCACTATCGACTGATCTGGCGAAATGTAGCGCTTCATTGATCAGTTGGGGTCGCCACGACATGCCAGCTGTACTGGATGCCTTACAAGATGAGTTTCCTAATGCGTCTTATCATCTTATCGGTCATAGCGCAGGCGGTCAGCTTATTGGCTTGATGCCTAACTATCAGGCGATTGGCTCAGTGTTCAATGTCGCTTGCTCGTCAGGTTGCATCAAAAATATGGGCATGCCTTATAAGCTCAAAGCCATGGGATTTATGGATGCGTTTATTCCATTGACTAATTTAACACTGGGCTATACACCGTCAGATAAAATCGGTATGGGTGAGCCGCTGCCACGCGGTGTGGCTCGTCAATGGCGTGAATGGTGCAACGGCGCAGGCTATGTTAAAACCGGATTTGGCAAAAGCATACAATCGCATTTTTATGATGAGCTCAGTATGCCAGCATTGTGGCTTGGCTTTAGTGATGATGATATCGCCAATAGTGAAAATATGGACGACATGATAAGGGTGTTTACAAAAATGCCTGTAGAAAAGCGATTCTTAGATCCTGAAGATTTTGGACTAAATCATATCGGTCATATGCGCTATTTTAGTAGTAAGACTAATATCAAAGCACCGCAGCTATGGCAGATGGCGGTTAAATGGTTACATGACCAACCATAAGCTTATCGCCATATGACATTTTATATAGTAGACGCGTAGTAATGTAGGTTACTTTTCTGCGTTTTCCGCTTCATCCAGTTTTAAGCGTTTAGTCAGTGCCGAATACAGCGATGGCTGCATGTTATGAATATTGCCTATCATCCATTTAACATAGCTGATGGGCACATCTTTGATCGGCTTGCCTTTATACTTGCCAAACGGCATCTTGCTCACAGGGGTTGCTTTATTAGAGATAGCGTGTGCCGCCGCAAAATCTGTCGGCGCAATCTCTAGACGCTCGCAGCACGCTTTATACAGCAGATAGCACATTCGAGCATCACCAAGCGCATCATGAGCGGCAATCGTCATTGTACTCGCCTCACCCTTACCCAATAGCTGCTCGATACACTTAGACTGACCGTAAGCATGCCACTCTGGAAAGGCGGCCCGCGCAAGCCTTACCGTACAAATCAGCTTAGTAGAAGGACTGCCAATCACACGCCAATCAAAACGTACGTTATGACCAATCAAGTACTCTGGCAATTCGAACTGTTCCAATTCAAAACGCTCAAGTCCAGCCACATCATCATCAATAATGCCATGTACTTTGATGACAATAGGTGAAATGGATCGACCACTGTTGAAGTATTTCATCCACTCAAAACCAGTTGCTACATTGATAGTAGCAACTTGGATAGGTCTAGGGTCACTGCCTTGATCTGTTTCGGTATCGATAACCAGTGCCGTTTCGCACGTGACAGAAATATCAGCAGGCTTAAAAGCATCATTCATAAAGTATTAACCATCAGTAGCAACGTCGAGACACGGTAAAGGTATTACATAGATAAAACTATACTTACTGTCTATATCTTTGTTCATAAGGATATCTATGGGGGTAAAAGCTATAGATAACAATGCGATACATACGTTATGAGACGAAGCTTTTATAATAGAACCTCAAACAACATAAAATACATAAGAGACATTAATGCTAGCAGATGGAAACAACCAGCCTCCCAGACCTTCTTTTTTTAGTCGTTTAATCAGCCTATTGATTAAGGCTATTGTATTGCTAGCACTATTATTTGTCTTCGATAAACTTCTACCCAGTATCAGTCAACAAACACAGTCGTTTGTGGTTGCCAAATGGCAGCAATTGAGTCTATTGCAACAAGAGCTGCCGACAGAAAATAGCTTACCTAGTCCACTACCAGAACGAAACCTGACCGATACTTGGGGCGCTGCACGTAGCCAAGGTCGCTCCCACGAAGGTATCGATATCTTTGCACCGCGCAATACTCCCGTGCAGTCGACTACGCAAGGGGTAGTAAGCAAGGTTGGTGAGAATACATTGGGTGGACGTGTGGTCGTGGTGGTAGGACCGGGTGGTGCAGGACATTACTACGCTCATCTAGAAGACTATGCTGACATCTCCCCCAATGACTGGGTAAACCAAGGCGACGTGATAGGTTATGTGGGTGATAGCGGTAATGCAAAAGGAACGCCGCCACACGTGCATTATGGAATCTATATTAACGGCAATGCGGTGAACCCTTATCCACTTCTGCAAAAGGATTGATAGATATTTGAAAGTATATCGTTGAGCCTAATTTAAAGTAGTGCTAGGTTTATATTAATCAAGAAACTGCTACCAAAAAACTATCCTTAATATAGGCCAAAAATTACATTAGTTGGCCGTAGCAGACCTGACATAGTTTGAAGGAAATACCACACTAAATGTTGACCCTTCCCCTTCTACTGAATCGATTTGCAGTTGCGCTTCGTGCTGGTGCAATACGTGTTTTACAATCGCTAACCCCAACCCTGTACCGCCTGTTGCACGGCTACGGCCTTTGTCAATACGATAAAAACGCTCTGTCAAACGGGCAATATGCTCTGGCGCAATACCGATACCATCGTCTTCGACAGCGAAACGACAGCCATCAGACGCCCTCGTCCAGCTGATGGTGATATTGCCACCCTTTGGTGTATATTTTATTGCATTGATTACCAAGTTAGACAATGCACTATTCAAATACATCTCTGACCCGTACAACCCGTCATACGTATCGATATGCAAATGAATAATGTGTTTATACGCTTGGTTGTACGCTTGTGCATCGTCGTAGATATTGGTCAGTAGCTTAGTCATATCTATGTAATGTAGTTCGTGCGATTCTTCAATTTCGATCTTAGACAGTAGTAGTAAGTCATTTACGATTCTGTTCATACGGGCAGTTTGCTGCGTCATCAGCTCAAAACCACGGCGCCATTGCGGCGGCATGTCGGGTTGATCGGAGAAATTTTCTAGATAGCCCATCATCACAGTCAATGGTGTTCTAAGCTCATGTGAGACATTCGCCACAAAATCTTGACGCATTTGTTCTAAGTGCCTCAGGCGGGTCACATCGTATACAAACAGCAGTTTTTCATCACCGAAAGGCGTCAGTTCGCACTTCAGGTATCGGCTAGGGTCTCGCCATGACTCTATATGGACGCCATCGTTAGGTATCGTTGTGCCTTCATAATACTGGCGGAACTCAGGTACGGCGATAAAGTCAAAGATGTTCTGACCTTTATCCTCTGGTTGCAGTAGCAATAAGTCTTGTGCTGCTTGATTCCACCACTCTAGCCCGTCATTATCATTGAGCAGAATCACGGCATCGCGCAGGGCTCGTAGTGCACTACCGATTTTTTTGAGTTGCTCTGCCGTACTTTGAGTAGAGATTTGCTCTAGTAAAGCTGATTGCTCACTTTGTGCTGGCACTATCTTGTCCATTTTTTATCCTTACCACTATCCGCTGCCTCAATATTGCTGCGGCATTATTTGTACAAGATTAACTTGGCTCAATCAGGCTAGAAAATCGATAGCCTGTTCCACGTACCGTCTGTATCAATGTATCACACTCATAAGGCCGCAGTAACTTACGTAGACGTTTGATATGCACATCGATGGTTCGATCTTCGATATATACATTGCCACCCCACACCTGATCGAGTAGCTGCGTGCGTGTATAGGCGCGCTCAGGGTGACTCATAAAAAATGCCAATAGGCGATACTCTGTGGGCCCAACATCAACGATTTTACCCGCAGCTGTCACACGCTGGCTTTTGGTATCTAAACTTAACTGTCCAATTTCGATAGGTTTGTCGCTACTCATCGCGCTACTACGACGTAGTACAGCTTTGATTCTAGAAATCAGTTCACGAGTCGAAAAAGGCTTGGTCATATAATCATCTGCGCCTGCATCAAGACCATGTACCTTACTGTCTTCTTCGCTTTTTGCCGTTAGCATAATGACGGGTATTTCAGAGAGTAGCTCATCGTTTTTGAGCATGCGACAAAAATCCACACCGCTCTTGTCACCCGGTAACATCCAATCTAACAGTATTAACGACGGTCTGTGATCGACCACTTGCTGATGCGCCTCTGACACGTCAGCTGCTTGCAAGCTATCAAATCCAGCCATCTCTAACGTCATGACAACCATTTCACGAATCGCAGGCTCATCTTCAACAATCAAAATTTGCTCATTATACATAGGACATTCTCGATGTTAGCGGACAAAATCTAGCATGTAAAAAGGCGATATATACTCACCAGTCTCTATCTATTAAACGGATTAATTATGACAGCTTAATGACACTCCAAAATCAGATTTCTAACAAAAAATTAAGCGGCCCATCATTGACGCTCGACACTTGCATATCCGCACCAAACTGACCCGTTGCTACGTTCGAATGTTTGGTTTTGGCATAATCGACCAGTTGTTCAAATAACGCTTGCGCAGCAGCAGGTGCCATCGCACCACCAAAGTCTGGTCGGCGACCTTTGTCTGTTTTTGCCATCAAGGTAAATTGCGAGACTAATAATAGCCCACCACCAACCTGCTGAACGTTTTTATCCAGTTTACCAAATTTAGCAGGATCGTCATCGTTTTCAAAAATACGATAGGTCAGTATTTTATCGATCATACGCTGTGCAGCGGTAAAGTCGTCTTCGTGACCCAAGCCGATATACGACAATACCCCATGCTCAATCTCACCAATACACTGCTGGTCAACGACCACACTAGCGCACTTCACCCGTTGTATGAGTGCTTTCATTTACTGATTCCTTAACAGATTATGGCCATACAATAATATGCTGTCCATGATAAAATACCGTCACTAACTTGACTATTATTTATTACATTACACCTTATTTTGGTAGCCTTATTATGAATGTATTTACCACCTTACAACAGCTTGTGCCGCAGCAAAAGCTCAGTAAAGTCGCTGGACGTTTGGCCGCCAGTCGCCACCCTTATGTCAAACGCACTTTTATTCGTAGCTTTGCCAAAGCTTATAACATCAGCTTAGACGAGTACGAGCGCCAAAGCCTGAACGCTTACGAAAGTTTTAATGACTTTTTTACCCGCGAGCTTAGAGAAGACGCTCGAGCCATCGACGCCACTGCAAACGGTATCGTGAGTCCTGCGGACGGTATTATCTCTCAGTTAGGACAAATCGAAGACCACAAGCTACTGCAAGCAAAAGGTCGTCACTATGATATCGGCCAATTACTTGCTGATAGTGAAGATGGCAATTATTTCGCTGATGGTAGTTTTGCGACCATCTACTTAGCACCTAGTAATTACCACCGTGTGCATATGCCATTTACTGGCACATTGACCAAGACTCGCTATGTCCCTGGCACCCTGTTTTCGGTCAACAATACTACGGCGGCTAATGTGCCGGATTTGTTTGCGCGTAATGAGCGTCTGGTATGTATGTTTGATACCAAGTATGGCAAAGCAGCTGTTGTGATGGTTGGCGCTATGATCGTCGCTGGTATTGAAACTGTCGCCACTGGCAAGATTGCTCGTACTGACGACATATTCGAGTCCGATCATGACATGCAGTTTGCGGCAGGCGAAGAGCTTGGACGCTTCTATTTGGGCTCAACAGCTATCGTGGTGTTACCAAAAACGGCAAGGGCTGACTGGCTAGATAACATGCAAGCCAACGGCATCGTGCAAATGGGCCAGTTGCTAGGAATGGCGAACGCTCAATAACATACTTGTATAAAAACACTCAAAATATTAACCCAGTTAAGCGTACATCATCATGCTTAACTGGGCTTTTTTTATACCGGTTATCTATGTAGATTTACGCATCAATCAGCCAGCCCTGCTGAGTTGCATATTTAATATTACGTGAGAGCCAATCATGGATAGGAGGAAAGCTATCTTTGATAAATGCATGAGCACCCGCCACCTGCGAGCGCGTGACGCCAAGCTCAATCCATGTTGTGCCGTTGGTATTTAGATTAAGTAAAAACGGCAATAAGCGATCGACCACTCTGAGTAACTGGCTCTCTTTGCTACTTCCTGTTTCTTGGGCTTCCCACACCTCGCTTAAATCATTAATGCCATTACCTCGCTCACGTTGTAATCTGGCAATGCCAGCACGCTCTTCAACATGCGCATCTTTGCGCGTATCAGCATACAAAAAAGTATCGCCCGCATCAATTTCACCTAAATCATGGACTAGCGCCATCTTCAGTAGGTTTTCATGATTGACGTCCAACGCAAATAATTCAGCAATCGACCAACAAGCCATCGCCAAATGCCAAGAATGTTCGGCAGAGTTTTCTTTACGAGTGGTCTGTGTCACATAGCTGCGACGATTGACTCTTTTGAGCGCATCTAACTCCAATAAGAAATGAGTGACATCGTCGATATCGATATGTGAAGTAGATTTTGGGTCAGTTAATGATATAGAGCTGGCTTGTGGCATGATTTTTCTCTGTACTTCTCTAGTTATTGGTTATTAATACTTATAATTCTGAAGATTTTACGTTTTATTGCTAAAGGTATTATAGTTAGCTTGATATCCTACGAGCGTTAGCAGATGGTTGCCATAATCAAAAAAAATAGCGCTTATTTTACCAAGCACTATTTATTATAAGTCGGTCAATAAACAAGCGAACTGAATCCCTATTTATCCAAGTCTTTAAGCAACTAAAGCTTAACCACCTACTTAATTAAATTAATAATGGTTTTAAATGCAGGATCTTCACTGCTGCGGCACAGCTCAAATAAGATTGATTCAACAGTGCTGATTACGCCGCCCGCACGGCGAATACGGCGAATTGCTTGCTTTTTATCGTAAGGGAAACGAGAACCCACCGCGTCACCAATGATGACTGGCTGCATACCATTATCCAATAAATCTAGAGCCGTCTGCATAATACAGACATGCGCCTCAGCACCAAAAAGTAGCACAGTGCTTCGGTTTTGCTGTGCCAGATGATGCCATGAGTCGTTGTTATCGCAGGCACTAAACGTCACCTTTTCAAAGCTTTTGGCATTATCTTCTTCGAGTACTTCGCGTAGCTCTGGCAAGGTATCGCCTAATCCTTTTTTATATTGCTCATTGAGCATGATGGGAACATTGAGCGCCTGCAACCCTTTAATAAGAGTAACGGTTTTTTTGATGATATTTTCGTGATCATAGATATGCGGCGTTAAGCGCTCTTGCACATCAACAATCATGGCTTGGGTATTCTCACGAGCGATTCGATAGGTGCGATCATTAATCATAGTACACTCCTTGTACGACTGACAGTTTCAACTAAAAGCTATTTTAGAATTATCATAAACATTGCCATAGTTCATCTTTCTCTTATTTAGTCATAGTTTCATGAATGCGTCAATGGAGATAATTTTAATCGCTGTAATACTTTGATTTTCGACTCCATGATTTACTAACTGGCTAAACATTCATTTAACCCATAAAAAAACCTCCAGCCGTTATGACTAGAGGTTTTTTATTAGCAGGTAACTATTTATTGAATGTTCAAATAGTCTTACTTATACAAATGAGACTATACGAAATACTCAATATTAAACACGCTCAATAACAGTAGCGATACCTTGGCCAAGACCAATACACATCGTCGCTAGACCGATTTCAGTATCCGACTGCTCCATTGCGTTTAGCAATGTTACGGTGATACGAGCGCCAGAACACCCTAATGGATGACCTAGAGCAATGGCACCACCGTTGATGTTGACGATGTCTTGCTTGTCAGTCAAGTTCAGACCTTTTAGTACTGATAGACCTTGAGCAGCAAATGCTTCGTTCAGCTCGATGGTCTGCATATCATCAAGACTCATGCCAGCACGTTTCAGCGCTTTTTGGGTAGCAGGAACAGGACCATAACCCATGATAGCGGCATCACAGCCAGCAACAGCCATGCTACGGATACGAGCGCGTGGTTTTAGACCTAGGTCTTTAGCTTTTTGTGCGCTCATTACTAGCATCGCTGACGCACCGTCAGATAACGCAGATGAAGTAGCAGCCGTCACCGTACCGCCTTTTGGATCAAACGCTGGACGTAGCTTTTGCATTTGCTCCATTGTTGCGTCTGGACGAATCACTTCATCAACCGTACATAGTTGTAGACGGCCAGCAGCATCATGACCTTCGATACCGATGATTTCATTGTCAAAACGACCTTCAGTGGTTGCAGCCCATGCACGGCGATGTGACTCAAGACCAAACGCGTCTTGCTCTTCGCGCGTGATGTTGTTCATACGACCTAGCATTTCAGCTGTCAAGCCCATCATATTTGACGCTTTTGCATAATGTTTAGAAGCAGCAGGGTTCAAATCAACACCGTGCATCATGCCTACGTGGCCCATATGCTCAACACCACCGATGATGAAGATATCACCTTGGTTAGTCATGATTTGAGCAGCCGCAGTATGTAGCGCTTGCATAGAAGAACCACATAGACGGTTAACCGTTTGGCCACCGGCGGTTTTTGGGATACCAGCTAGTAAACCGATGTTACGACCGATGTTCAAGCCTTGCTCTAGCGTTTGGTTTACACAGCCCCAGATAATATCTTCGATATCATTGGTGTCAAAGTCATTACGTTCTACTAGCGCACGTACTAGTTCCGCCGACATGCTGTCAGCACGTACATGACGGAACATACCGTTTTTGGTCTTGCCCATTGCCGAGCGTACGCCATCTACGATGACCACATCTTTTGGACTTAAAGTTGTCATACTATCTTCCTTTTCAATTTTTATTGTCAGTGTAGTCAGCCCTACTTACAACTATTACCTCATTAATCTTGCTCAAAGTACAATAGGTACATTTGCGCTTGATTTCCTTGTACTAGCCCTAAACCGAACCAACTATAATCGTACGTTTACTACTGGAGACGATTCATGCCTCAATTGCTTTCATGCAAAATAATAAACGTACGGCACTTCATCCTAGTAATGACTGACTATTACGCTGTTGCGTAAAAAGTCTCGCCTGCAGCTGCCATGTCGCGAATCTTTTGCGGCGCTTCATAAGCTTTGCCAAGATGTGCGTACTTTTCACATAGTGCCAAGTAGTTATCTAGACCCATTTGGTCAACATAACGGCAAGGGCCACCTCGGAATGGAGGGAAACCTACACCCATAATCATCGCCATATCAGCCTCAGCAGGCGTGCTTACGATGTTATCTTCTAGGCAGCGAACAGTTTCGTTACAGAAGGCAATCATAGTGCGATCGATGATTGCTTGATCGTCAAACTCTTGCTTTTCGCTATCAGTCGTGGCTTTTAGCAACTCGTAAGTAGCTTCATCAGCAACTTTCTTTGGCTTTCCGCGCTTGTCTGTTTCGTATTTATAGAAGCCGATACCGTTTTTCTGACCTAGACGCTCATTGTCATATAGATGCTGGATAGCACCTTTGTAGTCAGGCTTCATGCGATCTGGGAAACCGTCAGCCATAACTTCTGCGCCGTGTACACCTGTATCTAGACCGACCACGTCGATTAGATAAGCAGGACCCATTGGCCAGCCGAATTTTTCCATGACTTTATCGACATGAGCAAAGTCAGCGCCTTGCTTAACTAGCAAGTCAAACGCACCGAAGTATGGGAACAATACACGGTTGACCAAGAAGCCTGGGCAGTCATTAACCACAACTGGCACTTTACCCATTTTAGAAGCTAGTGCAACAGTAGTCGCAACCGCTTCTTCAGATGATTTCTCACCGCGGATAACTTCTACCAATGGCATACGGTGTACTGGGTTAAAGAAATGCATACCAACGAAGTTTTCTGGACGCTCAAGTGCTTCTGCTAGATAAGTAATAGAGATAGTCGAGGTGTTTGACGCTAGGATACAATCGTCTTTTACTAGACCTTCTACTTCTTTTAGTACCGCACGTTTCACGTTTGGATTTTCTACGACCGCTTCGATAACGATATCAGTCTCAGCAAAATCACCGTAGTTCAAAGTAGGACGGATACGACTTAACGTTTCACCCATTTTCGCTGGGGTCATTTTCTTACGTTCAACCATTTTACCAAGCAACTTGCTGGCTTCGCCCATACCAAGGTCTAATTGCTCAGACTTGATATCTTTCATGATGATTGGCAAGCCTTTGCTGGCTGCTTGATACGCGATACCGCCGCCCATGATACCAGCACCTAGTACAGCCGCTTCATTGATTTCATGTGCTTGTTTACTGTGTTGCTTCGCTAGCTTTTTAACCAATTGATCATTCAAGAATAGACCAACCAAGCTTTCTGCTTGTGGCGTCTTAGCCGCTTTAGCAAAACCAGCAGCTTCTACTTCGATCGCTTTATCACGTGGTAAGTTGACGTGTTTTTCGATGGCGCCGATCGCTAGTGCTGGCGCTGGATATTGCTTGGGGTTGGCTTTAGCAAAAATAGCACCTTTGGCACTGTTGAACGCCATGGCTTGCTCAAGCTGGTTTAGCTTAACTGGAGCCAGTTTTTCTTCGCGTTTTGCTTTCCAATCAAGCTCACCTGAGATACATTTTTTGACTAGGTCAATTGCTGCATCTTGCAAGTCGTCAGCAGGTACAGTCGCATCAACCAAGCCTAGCTTCAATGCTGGCAATGCTTTCTTTGGGCTACCAGTAGCGATCAGCTCAAGTGCGTTATCGATACCGATGATACGCGTACTACGAACAGTACCACCAAAACCTGGGAAGATACCTAGCTGAGTTTCTGGCAGACCGATGATTGCTTTGTCACTCATGACACGGTATTCACAAACCAAAGTCATTTCACAACCGCCGCCCATCGCCGCGCCATTAATGGCAGCAATTTTCGGGAATGGCAAATCTTCAAAACGATTGAACGCGTCATTGACATGAACGACCCAATCTTTGATCTCGCTTTCTGATTTTTTGAAAGAACCGACGAACTCTGTGATATCAGCACCAGCGATAAACACGCCTTTGGCTGAGGTTACGATAAGACCTTTTACGTCGTCAGCTTTTTCTAAGGCACTAACTGCTTCACCAAACTGCTTGTTGGTTTCGGCATCAAATTTGTTCACGCTCTCATTTTCGGCGTTGTACTGCATATTGGCGATGCCATCCTCTAGCATTGTCACCGTGATGCGATTTCCTTGGTATACCATTTGAAACTCCTTTCTATATAACGAAAGCTACGTTTTTAATTAAAATAAATAGCCAGTTACTGTTAGTAAAATGGGTAAGAGCACTGTGCGCTTGTCATGTTATAAAGACAAACATATAACCAGCTCACCAGTGAATATGTCTTTATTATCCAGCACTCATAATGATGCACGTATTTTGCGTCTCTTGCATGACATCATATAGCGCTTCATTTATATACTGCTGTTGCAGGTACTGATGTTCAAAATACTGACTGAGACTTGGTCTAGCACTCAGTATCGACGATTGAGCTTCCTGAGAAGAAACTCAGTAAGGTCATCATCAGACCATTTTCACGTCAATTAGTGTAGGGGATTATGCCCCTAACTGTCACAAGCTAATACCATACTCGCAAGTCACTCTTAAATCACTTGCAGGCATTTACCTTGCGCTAAAAGTGTTTTAGTGAATAAATGTATACTGAATTGTCATTTTAGATTTATTTCGTGTTTTTGACGTAATGTATGCCATCTTTGGAATGACAGTCCGTTACCACTAATTAATAATTGCCTTTTAATTAATGCCATTTAGCTACTGTAATGAGATTCACGCACCAGTCTAGCTTGCTCTTTTATCAGAACATATTCAACCAAAGAGTGACATCATCCATCCGTAACGAAATCTTGTCGTTATATTGCAGCTAAGACTGCTCTGTTTTTTAAATGGACTTTGGCAGAAAAGTGCAAAAAAACATCGATTGATACCGTGTGTCACATAAGCGATATGACCTATCATGCTACACTAATAGCGTTTTTACCTTATCCCTAATAAGTTTTACTATATCCCTGATAAATGGTTGGATTATGACTGTTTCCCTTACTTCTAGTACTACCTCTACTGGCTTTATGCTTTCTGACTTTATCTCTTTCCAAAGCACTGAGCAATTTCACGGTGCAGTACGCGCCCAACTGGCGCAAGATATTGAGGTTTTGTTTGCTTATGCCAAGCTCCCTAGTCCGCTGGTAGATGCTTGCCGTTATGTCATGACTGGACAAGGTAAACTCGTTCGTCCATTGATGGTGGCTAGCGCTTTTGCCAGTATTAATAAATATTCAGACGATAGTAATGATGACGTTGATACCCTTAGTGGGGATCTAGATGCGCTAATAGAAAACGACTCGGATTACGATATGTCGCGCCGTGCTGCATTGGCGGTGGAGCTGCTACATACTTATTCATTGGTACATGATGATTTGCCGTGTATGGATGATGACGCACTGCGTCGTGGGCAGCCGACTGCCCATATTGTCTTCGATGAAGCGACGGCTCTACTGGCAGGAGATGTATTGCAGACGCTAGCCTTTGAAGTATTAACCGCAGAAATGCCAACCTTTGCGCCATTTGATGCAGATATTGCAAGTCAGCTATTGGCAATATTTGCGCCGCGCGCCAGACGCATGGTGTCTGGTCAAATGCTCGATCTAAACGCTGAAGCCAGTGCCAATATCGCGCAGAATGATCTAGAAGCCATTCATCGCGATAAAACAGGCGCATTGATTGAGGCATCGATGCTGATGGGCGGCGTCTGTGCTGGTGCAACTGCCCCGCAGCGTATGGCACTACAAGAGTGCGCGCAACATATCGGTCTAGCCTTTCAAGTGCAGGACGATGTGCTAGACGTCACCATGACGACTGATACCCTTGGTAAACCTGCGGGTAGCGATGAAAAACTAGATAAATCAACCTATGTAAAACTGATGGGTGTCGATGATGCGACCAGCTATGCGCAATCGCTATTCAATGATGGACGCGCAGCAATCCGTCGTGAGCTTGGTAGCGACAAAAAAAGCATTGGCACAGACAATGACGCGCTACTAGCACTGATTGAATGGCTTTGGTCACGTAAAAAGTAACTTGTCGAATAAGCGACAATAAAAGATATCGTAGTAAACTTTATTACCCAAAACGGCAGTGAGTGGTCAACATGGACAGTTCCCCTACCCCGCGCATTTATCTTGGCACTGGTGGTTATAGCGATACCGATTTGCTCGGTACGCTGTACCCTACTGGCACTAAAAAGACTGATTTCTTACGTGAATATGCCAAGCAATACGGCGCAGTCGAGATTAATAGCACCTTTTATGCCCCCATCGGACAAAAAGCCTTTGCTGGGATGATTGATAAAGCTTATGTACAGGCGGACAGCGAGTTAAAATTTGCCGTCAAACTGCATCAAGACTTTACTCATGCACGTAAAGGCACTGCCGAGCATGCACAAGCATTTCTCAACGCCTTATCCCCACTTATCGAAGCAAACGCTTTAGCGCCTTTATTACTTCAGTTCCCACACGGCTTTGACCGTACTCGTGAGCATCGTTTATATCTAGCAGATCTTGTCAGTTGGTTTCAAGACTATCCACTCGCTATTGAGTTTCGTCATAACGGCTGGCATACGCCGCAAGTGGTCGATAGCTTTGTGCAGCAAGGACTGATTTGGTGTAGCGTTGATTATCCAAAGGTTGGCGGATTACCGCCGTCACGATTGATATTTACTGAGCGCACGGGCTATCTACGCATGCACGGCAATAATACGGGCTGGTGGGATGCCATGAGCGCGGCTGACCGTCATGACTATCGTTATAGTGAGGCGGAGATGCAGGACTGGGCGCAGGCGATTGCCAATCAGCATCAGCATTTTGATACGCTTTATATTTTCTTTCAAAATACTGTCAATGCGCATGCCTATTATAATATTGCGACGCTGCGAGAAGCGTTGAGTAGATTTAGGTTTGAGGTGATTTAACTAAAAGAGTAACCAGTCATGCAAAAGTATCGAGGAACAAAAGACGACATCGTATCAGCTATCAAAGATTTTACTCTCTCAATCGACTCTAGTAACGATTATAGAGGAGATATATCATCGCTTATTCAAATAACGTCCAATCTGAAGCTAGTGAATTTAGATTATTGGGAACGTCTCATTCGTAGTGAACTTGTTGCCAGTCTGCTCTCTGCTACTCGTTCCGAATGGAAGCTTTCGTTTAAACCAAACGCGGAATCAACTTGGTTAGGTATCGTCAATGGAGATGGGCATAAACGAGAAAAAAGTTTACTCGCGTTATCAGGTGGCGCACCAAATGCTTTCTTCTTTGCTTTAGTTGTGCGCAGATTAAATGATTGGGTGCCACAAGTTCGTAAAGCTGCAATTGAGATACTTCCGTCATTATTCAGAAGTACAAAACCTGAATACGTTGCTGAAGTACTATGCGTGCTTCTACTTAATTGGCACTCGTGGGGAAGAGTTGAAGAAGCTGACAATCAAAAGTTTTTAGATATGATTGCCACAGAGGAAATGGCCTTACTGCTTAAATCCCATTTGATAGCATCTACATCAGGACCAATGCCATCATTACTTTCGCAAATTGGTCGCACAGATATTCTCGATAATTATCTCAATGAAATTGCTAGCGAGGCTATTCAACCTTATGTCAGAGCAAAAGCGTATCGTAGCCTATTTGAAAGTCGTATGACGTGGGTTAAAGGACAAGGGTGGCAGTGGATTGATAAGGTATATGGCAAAGGAAAGCTGATACCTATTATTGCTGAAAGGAAAATTAACGTACAACCGCCTTTTCTGGAACTATTAAATGAAGCAGCGGCTGATCGATCTCCTATTGTAAGACAAGTTTCAGCAGAATTTCTTATAAGAAATATTGAGAATCTAGGCATTCAATCTAGGATTTTTGCAGAAAAATTTGCAGCTGACAAATCTTCTAACGTAGCAGAGCAAGGTAAATTTGTTCTAAGAAAACTAGATGAAAAAGCTTTAGACAATAGTATAAGCAATTAATCAAATCAAAAAGGCTAAAAACAATGACAACACTAAATAACAAAGTCGCGATTGTGACCGGTTCATCAAAAGGTATCGGCGCACAGATAGCCATGCTACTAGCAGAATCAGGGGCCAAAACCGTCATTAACTATGCAAACGATGACGCAGCAGCCAATGATGTCGTCAGTCAGATTAAGTCGGCAGGCGGTGAAGCCATCGCTGTGCAAGCAGATGTCAGTGACTCTCAGCAAGTCGCTGCGCTGTTTGACACCACTATCAATGCGTTTGGTAAGCCTGATATCTTAGTGAATAGCGCCGGTATAATGGATAATAAACCCATTGCAGAAACCACCGACGAAGACTTTGACCGTATCTTTGCCGTTAATGCAAAAGGCACATTTAATACACTTCGTGAGGCGGCAACTAAGCTTAATGACGGCGGGCGTATCGTCAACCTATCTAGCACCACGACTCGTATGATGCTACCCACTTATGGTACTTATTGCGCGACTAAAGGCGCAGTCGAGCAGATGACCCGAGTCTTTGCCAAAGAGATTGGCGGGCGAGGAATTACGGTCAACGCTGTGTCACCTGGTCCAACAGATACCGAGCTATTCAATCAAGAAAAATCGGACGAAACCATCGAAAAGCTCGCCAGCATGTCAGCGTTCAACCGTATTGGCGAACCAGTTGATATTGCTCGTGTGGTAGCATTTTTAGTTAGTGAAGAGGCGGCTTGGATCACTGGGCAAAATATCGGCGCTAACGGTGGTGTGGCTTAACCAATCGCTGCTGTAAAATTTGAACACCACACCAATATTATAGAATGAGCCTGTCTTGATGATGGGCTTTTTTCTATCTATTTAACTGATAAATCACCTTTCCGATAAGATTATGGGCCTCTACCCAGCCCATCGCTTCTTCGCTAGTGCTGGCAATACGATTATCGCCTTTTAGACGCAGACGCATGATGTGTCGCTTTTGTGATCGCTTGTCTATGCCTTCGGATACTAGGCTGTATTCTAGCTGAGTTACTCGCTTAATAATATGACCATATTTTGGATGGTTTACTGCGACAATATCGCCCACCTTTAATTTCAATTTATCAGATAATAGACGCTTTAAAGATAGACGAGACAGACATCTATTTGAATCGGTCAATACAGCAGGAGACGGCACTAAATAAGTATGCTGACATAGCAATACAAAAGCACCCGACTCAAGGGTCGGGTGCATGCTGTTACCAATGACTTTCATGACTTTAAATTTCATGTAATCGTGTTTTGAGCTGATATTAAGTATACAACTTAGCCTAGTTTGGGATAAACGGTTTCTACTTTTGGCTCATACGGGCAAACAGCACGGTAGGTTTCTACGCCTTTTGAATCCCAAAATGTTGCCGCAAACTCATTGACCAAATCGACCAATTTTTGTGCGTTGTCCACATCGATATGCTGTTTGGCAGCAGAACCAGCGAGCATGATGTCATGCGCTAGTGTATGGATATTTGGGTACTTTTCTAGCAATGGACCTTTGAAGTAATCACCCCAAATAATACGCACTTCATGTTTGACAGACTCAGCATGTTTTTCTTTATCTGCGACCAAACGTACTAGTTTAGCCTGGTCTGCACGGCTGTCGGTTAATGCCTCAATTTGGTAGCAATAACGTAGTACACTTAACGCAAAAATTTGAGCGGGTGTGCTGTCATAAATACCACAAGGGATATCACAGTGGGCAGAAACTCGGGCAAAAGGTCGAGCACTATCTAGTTTTGTGAGAAGAGTATGGAGCATAATAAACTTCCTTATTGTCTTATCGTTATGAGTGTTATTGTCTTATCGTTATGCGCGTTGCTTATTTCTCATTTTTCTTACTAAATTGACGATATGCAATAAACACAGCAAACGCAACGGCAGCCGCAATAGCACCATAAAATAGCACATGTACAAGCATGGACTCATTAGCCCCATGATCGTGTCCTGGATGAGCCATCGCGCTAGTACTCATAGATAGCAAAGAAAAAACGGCCAGCATAGACGCTAAAACAGTTTGGCCGATATTTTGTTTATTCATAATTTTATCCATAAAATTGAGGATGAGATAAGGAAAGTAAGTTTGCGAAGTTAAACACTATGAATCTCAATACTATAAAGTCAAGCTCAGTAGCGCTTTACAACTGCTGCATAGATTTTGTCCTTCGCAGTTTTCATTATTCATAGATTTAGTCTTTAACTGACAATAGCGTAAAATAGTTTATTTGTAAATGATTATCATTTACAAAATAGAAGATTTTTATGGGTTAAAGCCTTTTATATAATTTGCTCCTCCCCTGTTAACAAAAAATTGTGGCACAAAAAAAAGGACACCTTACGGTATCCTTTTTATCAATCAAACACTTAGTTGTTAAAGATTACTCTTCGACACCAGCATCTTGACCTTTATATTTTGCGTTTGCGTAGTCCCAGTTCACTAGCTTGTCTAGGAACGTGTCAACATAGTCAGGACGACGGTTACGGTAATCTACATAGTAGGCGTGTTCCCATACATCACAAGTCAATACAGCAACTTGGTCATGTGCAAGTGGGGTATCAGCATTAGCCGTTTTGGCGATTGACAGTTTGCCACCGACTTTATCAGCGACTAGCCATGCCCAACCTGAACCAAACTGAGTCAATGCTGCGTTTTTGAACTCTTCACGGAACTTGTCGTAGCTACCGAAGTCTTCTTCGATTTTCGCTTTTAGATCGCCAGTAGGTTCACCGCCGCCGTCTGTTGGCGTCATGCAGTTCCAGTAGAACGTGTGGTTCCATACTTGAGCTGCTTGGTTGAACATACCTTGCTTGCTGTCATCTTTAGCCGTCGCTACGATGATTTCTGGCAATGTTTTGTCTTCTAGGCCAGAACCTGGTAGCAAGTCGTTGAGCTTAGTGACATATGCATTGTGATGCTTGTCATGATGATACTCTAGCGTCTCTGCACTGATATGTGGCTCTAACGCATCTTTTGCATATGGAAGATCTGGTAATTTGATGTTTGACATAATTATTTTATCCTTGCTTATTTAGCCACTCATACTCTCTATTTCTAAAACGAATATCAATGAAGTTAGTATCTCTATAAATAGGTATGCCTAAAAACAGATTTACCTTAAAAAGATGCACATTAAAGACATAAATAGTACTGAGCTAAATTGGCTGAGTTTATTGTTTGAAGTGACTTTTGTCGCTTGATACGCCGTACTGATTAATACAATATCACGTATCATTATGAATCCAAAATTAACCTATCGGTTACTTATTGCTATTATTCTTTGCCCAAAAGCCAAACGTTTGACTTTATAGGCTTTTATTGACTTAATGTTCACAAGCCATAAGATATAATTCACTGTAGCTTGTCGCCTATTATAGCAATAGCAACCAATAATATCAGTTACCAAATGTTATAGCCCGTACAATCTGCATAGCGATTGGTTATTTATTAAGCAGGAATTGCACGCACTCCAAACTCATGCGTTATCATTATTAGTATAACCACTTAAAACGACAAATCATTTATCGATTAGCCTTACAGAAGATAAATAAAACCTACTCGAACAATAGCTCTTCATCATCTTTATATTACGGAATAACTCTATGAGCACCACTGATACCTCGTTAACTGCTGCCCACCCGACAACCGCTAACCAATGGGTGCTGGCCAGTAATAATAAAGGCAAGTTGGCTGAGTTTAAACGGCTATTTGCTGAAGCGAACTTGGACGTGACGATCATCCCGCAAGGTCAGCTCGATATCGAAGACGCCATCGAAGATGGTCTAAGTTTTGTAGAAAATGCCATTATCAAAGCTCGTCATGCGAGCCGTATCAGTGGACTTCCTGCACTTGCTGATGATTCAGGACTGTGCGTGCCTGTACTAGGTAATGCGCCAGGTATCTACTCTGCTCGCTATGCTGGTGAGCACGGTAACGATGATAAAAATAACGCCAGGCTCATCGCTGACTTGCAGCCTATCCGTGCAGCAAAGCCAGATACTCCTGTTAAAGGACTGTTTGTTTGCGTACTGGCGATGGTGCGTCATGCTGATGATCCATTACCAATCATCGCCCAAGGATTATGGCATGGCGAAATCTTGGATTCGCTACATGGTGACGGCGGTTTTGGGTACGATCCATTGTTTTGGTTGCCTGATTTGCAAGCCAGTGCGGCTAGTCTGAGCGCTGCTGATAAAAACAGCATCAGTCATCGTGGTCAGGCAATCCAGCAGTTATTGGCACAGCTACTTTTATAAGTGCTTTATAGCTCTCTATCTATAAGTGCGCTTGATACTCATAATACGCTTAAAACCTTATCGCTGTTTTTTATTCGTTGGCTGATTTATTGGCTATAGATATGGCTGATCTTTTATATAAAGTTAAACCATATAAAGGCAAGCAACATAAAGAAACATGCCATCAAAGAGATAATTTTTACTTTAATAAACAGATAGATTATACTGTTCTACTTTTAAAATTTTGTTGAAATCCGTTATTTGGCTGTATAATGCACCAAAAAGCGTTATTATGCGCTGGATTAACGGTTTATTATCGATATTTGATGGCATGGACAACCTCAATAAGTTCACCTTTCGGTATCAGCGGCAATTGCTACTGACACTGAATTTGAAGTTGTGCGCTATCCCCTATTTAGTTCAACGGCAGCCCGTCGTACATGCCCGTAATTTGAGGCGCGGTCTGTCTATTACCATTTAACCCTAAGTACTATTTCATTAATCAAACGTACTACTTAATCCTAAAGGTGTAATTAACATGGCTACAGATTTACAAGTCACAACCAACAAGCTATCTAATAAAGAAACCCAGCTAACGGTTAAAGTACCCGTTGAAAAAATTCAAAACAAAGTTGAAGGTCGTATTCGCCAAGTTGCGAAAACTGCCAAGATTGACGGTTTCCGTAAAGGTAACGTCCCTATGTCACACATCCGCTCTCAGTACGGTGCTGGCATTCAACAAGAAGTTATCAACGATGTGATCCGTGATACGGTTTTTGAAGCGATCAAATCTGAAGACATCCGCGCTGTTGGCATGCCTAACATCGACGACGTAAAACTTGAAGACGATTTCTTGGTATACCAAGCCACTGTTGAAATCTTCCCAGAAGTAGACGTACAAGGTATCGATGAGATTGAAGTTGAGCGTCACACTGCACAAGTTAGTGAAGAAGACGTTGACACTATGATCGAAAACCTACAAAAGCAACGTGAAGAATTCGTTGAGAAAAAGGGCATGGCTGCGAAAGACAACCAAGTCACTTTTGACTTTGAAGGTTCAATCGACGGCGAAAAATTCGAAGGCGGCTCTAGCGAAGACTTCAAATTGGTTATCGGTAGTAACCAAATGATCCCAGGTTTTGAAACTGGTATCAAAGGCATGAAAGCTGGCGAAGAAAAAATCATTGACGTGACTTTCCCAGAAGACTACCAAGCTGAGAACTTAGCTGGTAAAGAAGCCCAGTTCAAAATCAACGTAAAATTGGTTGAAAGATCTAAGCTACCTGAAATCAATGAAGAGTTCCTAGAGCTATTCGGTGTAAAAGAAGGCGGCGTTGAGAAGTTGAAAGAAGACGTACGCAAAAACATGGAACGCGAAATCAAAAATGCTGCGCGTAGCCAAGTTAAGCAAGCGACTTTTGACGCATTGCTAGAAAAGAACGAGTTTGACGTACCAAACGCGATGCTAGAGCAAGAAATTGAGCGTCAACGCAACATGATGATGCAACGTTTTTCTCAGCAGTTCGGCGCCAATGCTGATAGCTTCGATAAAGACATGCTGCCAAATGAGCTGTTTGAAGAGCAAGCGCTACGTGCTGCCCGTCTTGGTATCATCGTTGCCCGTGTTATCGACACTAAAGGCTTAGAAGTAGATCAAGCGCGTGTAGAAACTTTCATCAAAGAAGCCGCTGAAAACTACGAAGATCCAGCTGAAGTTATCGAATACTACACCAACGATCAACAGCAGCGCGCTAACATTGAGTCAGTTGTACTAGAAGACCAAGTAGTAGATTACTTGATCGAGCAAGGCAAAGTAACTGACAAAGAAGTTAGCTACCAAGACTTGCTAGCCGCTCAGCAACAACAGCAGCAAGCAATGTAATTGATAAGACCGGCTGTCTTTTTAGATATGCTTTAGTCGGTTATCAAAACTAAAATGCGCACCCGATCTTTTAATCGGGGGCGCATTTTTTATGAGTTTCGATAGCTAAAATTAGCCATAACTATCGAATCTACAAATACTTTGTTTGTAGCGTCAAGAATACTTAAACCAACACAGGTGCAAACACAGCGCTCAACCCTAGCAGCACTAGACCACGCTGTAGCCATAAGTTGCCACCTAAACGCTGCTGTAGCTGCTGACCAACCAGCGTACCAACTGCATATAGCGTTAGCATCGTGACCAACATCCCTGCATAAAATCCTAACTGACCGCTCACACCGACATTTGCTGGTACTTCCATCGCATGCGCCATGCCATGAAACACTGCCAAACCACCAAAACCAAACAATGATAATTGCTGAATGCTTGGCGTGCTTGCTGTATGAGTTTGCGCTGAAAATGCCGCCTGTCTGCTTTTTTGACTCATCAGGACCATAGCCAACATCACTATCGACAGTGATATTGCCACTTCAATCAGCCCAGATGATGCAGCAAAGCCAATACCAACAATCAGCACACCAGCCGTACCCAATACCGCACCTAGCGACAACCCTGCTGTCAATGACATCATCCCTAGACGCTGCTTTTGTAGACCATAAAACAACATACCCATACCAACTGCCAAAAACAAATGATCAAGCCCAGTTACTGGATGAATCAGTCCAGCTTGTAATGTTCCTAGAAACGAAGGTGCATGCGATGCGGCGGTGTGAATATGACCTGAATGCGCCTGTGCTAATGACGGCAGCATCAGTGATGTCATCATTACCGTTGATCCAGACACGATGTTACGAGTTGAGAATACTGGTGAGAAATGAGAGCCTTTGGTATGAGGAGCTTTTGTACACTGTGTCATGTGGTTTTTCCTTGTTATTTATATTCTGATGGTAAAAGTTCACCTATTCTCTAAGCAAGCATGCCATGTTCTTTGATAAAGGCGATGATCTCTGCTAGTCCATCACCTGTTTTCATATTGCTAAAAACAAAAGGCTTGTCGCCACGCATTTTTTTCGCATCACGTTCCATCACCTCAAGCGAAGCACCCACCATCGGTGCAAGATCCGTTTTATTAATAATCAACAAATCAGATTTGGTAATCCCAGGTCCACCCTTACGAGGAATTTTATCGCCTGCAGAAACGTCGATGACATATAAGGTCAAATCAGACAGCTCTGGGCTAAACGTCGCCGCTAGGTTATCGCCACCTGATTCGATAATAATCATCTCCAAGCCTTCAAAAGTTGCTTGTAACTCAGCGATGGTTGTTAGATTGATAGAGGCGTCTTCACGAATGGCAGTATGCGGGCAACCGCCAGTCTCTACACCGCGAATACGTTCAGCTGGCATGGCATTATTGCGGGTCAAAAACTGCGAATCTTCTTTGGTATAAATATCATTGGTCACAACTGCCATATTGACTGTATCACGCAGGTTTTGGCACAGCTGTAGGGTCAGAGCTGTTTTGCCACTACCGACTGGTCCACCAATACCAAGGCGTAGGCACGATAAAGAAGACTGGTTTCGACTGTCGCTATCAGTCTGTAACTCTGATGCAGCGTGGGCGTTTTTTGGTTTGATCGGGGTTAGAGACATATTGATTTCCTAAAACAGTTTATATATCAATCAGTATAAATAAATAAGAAGGTATGGCTATGAACGGAACAACCGACTGTATTGCTCCTCATGCATACTCGAAAGGATAGCCAAGTTGGGTAAATTGTTAGAGATATTAAGCCTATCATAGAGGTCTTGGCACAGCTGCTCGTTATGCTGCGTAGCGCTTATAGCCATGTCAGCGAGTGTATCTTTTGAAATAATGACACTCTCAAAAGCTTGTCGTACATCAACACTCAGAGTATCTACTTGAGCGCCCAAATCGTTTTGTAATTGCCATAGAATACGCTGACCTGCCATCTGCCCTAGCGGTACTGTCTTCACAGCAGCGAGCACCATATTCTCTACTTGAGCAAATCCATAGGTGGTCATAGATTGTGCAAGTGGCAGTTGCCAATGTTGAGCAATATGGGCGAAAAGTGGCAAAAACCCATCTTCAAGCACTTCCGTGGGTATACCAAGACTTAATACTTCATTGAGCCAAGAGACCATCGCTTGTGCTAACTGCTGAGATTCCAATACAAACTCTTTGCTTTCTAAGCCAGCATGATAATCATGTGCTAGATTCGCTGCTAGCGCTTCATTTTCTTGATTAAGCGCACACATTATGAGTCCTAACACAGGCAGCTCGTAGCCAACAACTGCTAGCGCTAGATAGTCCTGCATGAAAGTAAGAGTACTGGCTTCATCAAAGACAATGCCTGACTCAATCGCTGACTCTACACCTTGCGAGTAGGTATAGCTACCAATAGGTAGGTTGCTGGAGGCCAGCATCAGTAACTGTCCTAGCTGTCTAGACTGCTCAGGCTGGACACTGGTTTCAGTCATCGCTTAGACTACCTGTAGGTGCGGCATCGTGGCTATGGCCATGGCTGTCATCATGGCTATGACTGTGCGAATGGGCATGGGAATGAGAGTGACTATGCGAATGCCCTTGGCCAGTTTGATAAGCACCCGTTTCAGGCTCAAATGGCACTGATGTAGACTCGGTATGTAGACCAAGGTTTTCTAGCATTTGTGCCAGTACATGATCGTTTTCAAAATATAGCGCATAGCCTGCATCACCTTGATCCAAACTGTGCTCAAACATCAACGGCACATGACGATTACCCAAATGATAAGCGCCTTTCATTAATAGAAAATCATCAGCAGCGGTTACCTTTGTTACGGCTTGTGGCTTAGCGATGACCTGTATCAACTCTCCTGATGCGTTGATAAGAACATCATTGCCTTTTAATACGCCTGTACGAGGAAGGTCAATACCAACCGCCTCCCCTGAAACCGTAACGGCTCTAAAGCGAGAATGCTGACGTGTATCGAAGTCTAACAGTAGATAGTTATCGGATTTGTACTGTTCTGCTATTTGTGTTTTTTGAGTGTCGCTCAGTGTACTTAAACGGGTATTAAATATTTTCATAGATAAAGTGCTCTGCTTACTGTTGCTCAAACTATCGTTTAATAGTATTGATGATAAAAGTACTAGAAAGAAATTCGTGCCACACAAACTAGCTATATGGTTTAAGGCGCGCTCTTTAATATCGCCTGTGTGTATGCGTATCTAAACATTAAAATAAGCATTAGAATAAAAAGTAACGCTGCGCCATGGGCAGTACATCAGCTGGCTCACAGGTAAGCGTCTTACCATCAGCGCGTACTTCATAGGTCTCAGGATTGATGTCCATATCTGGGCAATAGCTGTTGAAACGCATATCGCTTTTACTAATTTTACGAATACCGTGTACTGGTTGAATGACTTTGCTCAATCCAAGCTGCTTATCCACTTTTTTGTCTATCGCAGCTTGCGACATAAAGGTAATGCTGGTTTGGGCAACCGATTTTGGATACGTGGCAAACATTGGACGATAATGCACAGGCTGAGGTGTCGGTATAGAGGCATTGATATCGCCCATTGGTACTGCAGCGATAAGTCCGCCTTTGATGATGCATTCAGGCTTTACCCCAAAAAACTTCGGCGACCATAGCACCATATCCGCCCACTTACCTACTTCGATAGACCCGACCATATCGCTAATACCATGGGTAATGGCAGGATTTATGGTGTATTTTGCGATATAGCGTTTGATACGGAAATTATCGTTATCTGCGCTTTTATCATAGTCCGTCAATGTAATGCACTGCTCTTGATGCTCTTTGTCGGCCGTTGCATCTGGCGCTAGATGCCCGCGTTGGACTTTCATTTTGTGCGCCGTTTGCCACGTACGAATAACAACTTCACCCACTCGTCCCATTGCTTGTGAGTCACTACTCATCATCGATATCGCTCCCAAGTCGTGCAGTATGTCTTCTGCCGCAATGGTTTCTTGGCGAATACGGCTTTCAGCAAACGCCACATCTTCAGCGATGGAAGGACTCAGATGATGACAAACCATCAGCATATCGAGATGCTCATCAATGGTATTGACGGTGTATGGTCTGGTTGGATTGGTTGAAGATGGCAATACATGCGACTCGCCAATTGCTTTTAAAATATCAGGCGCATGGCCGCCACCCGCACCTTCAGTATGAAAAGTATGAATACAACGGTTTTTAAAAGCGCCTAGCGTACTCTCTAGATAGCCACTTTCGTTTAAGGTATCAGTATGAATAGCGACTTGCACATCATAGTCTTCAGCGACGCTCAAACAATTATCAATGGCTTGCGGCGTCGTGCCCCAGTCTTCATGCAGCTTTAATCCTACTGCGCCTGCTTCGATTTGCTCAGCAATCGGCTCTGGCACGCTCACGTTACCTTTACCTAGCAACCCAATATTCATAGGAATGCTGTCGGTCGACTTTAGCATTGAACCAATATGATAAGCCCCTGGCGTACAGGTGGTAGCAAGTGTGCCTTGAGCTGGTCCTGTACCACCACCTAGCATCGTAGTCACACCTGACATAAGCGCGGTCTCACACTGCTGGGGCGCGATAAAGTGAATATGACTATCAACACCACCTGCTGTCAGGATTTTACCTTCACCAGAAATAATTTCAGTAGCGCCGCCGATAGGAATATCGATAGCAGGCTGAATATCAGGATTGCCAGATTTGCCAATAGCACTAATGCGACCGTCTTTGATACCGATATCGGCTTTATAAATACCGGTATAGTCAACGACCAATGCATTGGTAATCACTGTATCAGCAACTTCATCGCCTAGCAGTTGTCCTTGTCCCATACCATCACGAATGACTTTACCACCACCGAACTTAACTTCCTCACCTTTTATCTCAGTGGGTTTACTGCTATTTTCACCGCTTGGTGACATTTCTTTCTGGTCAACAGTAGCATCTTTGTGACTGGTCAAATCTGCCTCAACCTGCAACCAAAGCTCGGTATCGGCGAGGCGGACTTTATCGCCTGTTGTAGGACCAAAATGCTCAGCGTAAATATGTCGACTCACTTTCTTTTGTGATGTTGCTGTAGGGCTCTCATTATCTGTATTGTTTGATGCTGCATCTGAGCTAGTGGCGCCCATAACACGCCCAGCAAAACCGTATACATCTTGCTTGCCAGCATAAGCGACCAACTCTACTTCCCGAGATTGACCAGGCTCAAAACGTACCGCTGTTCCAGAAATAATATTTAGACGAAAGCCTCGAGTTTTCTCTCTCTCAAAGCTTAAAGCATCATTGACTTCATAGAAGTGATAATGCGAGCCGATTTGAATAGGTCGATCGCCAGTATTGCTGACACTGATGGTCTGTACTTGTCGCCCTTGGTTTAAGATAATATCGCCATCTTGGATATGGTATTCGCCTACTTGCATGAGAGCCGCCTTATTTTATAGTGAGCATTTCGGTGCTATAACAATGGTATACAGCGTTATACGATGGGACTATGTACCGTGACCAATTTGGTACCATCAGGAAAAGTCGCTTCGATTTGCACTTCATCTACCATCTCTGCCACACCTTCCATCACGTCATCAGCAGACAAATACGTGGCACCTTCACTCATCAACTCAGCCACTCTTTTGCCATCCCGTGCCCCTTCCATAAGCAGCATACTAATATAAGCAACGGCTTCAGGATAGTTGAGCTTAACACCACGATTTTTACGGCGCTCAGCAACCATTCCAGCCGTAAATAGCATGAGTTTGTCTTTCTCAGTTGGAGTCAAATGCATGACAATTCCTTATTGTATTTATCACTATATTTATAGCAGACTAATTATACTTATAGCAGATTAGAAGTTTTCAAAGCGTTAGATATCGACCAAAAACGTTCGAAGCGTAATCGCAACGCAGCTATTAGCAAATACTATTAGCTAGCACTGTCTTAAGTATCCCAAATACGAGGACGACAAGGCTCAAGCTGCCACCAATGATCGCGCAAGACTTCTCTCAGCTGATAAAAAGCCTCAAAACAGCCGCGTACATCTGAGCCAATGTAACGAATATTAATCGCTTGGCCATTATGAGTACAATAGACAGGCAGTTTGTCCTGTGCAATGCTTTGACGTAGTGCTGCTATCGTATTATCTAGATAGCGAGTCAATGACTGCTTGATAGTTGCTTGGGCAGTTTCGGTTGATTGTGTGGTTTGCGATGCAGACAGCGCAAGGTTTTCCTGAACATCACTCAAACTTGGCACGGCCCAAAACGATCCATAAATATGCTGGTTCGCTAATCCTAAATTTGAGGTAAACCAGCGATTTTTTGCCGACTGTGCCACACGTTCAGCAACGACAACCTTACCCTCTCGGTAGATACTCAAGCCAGTATGGTAACGCCCTTTCAAAAACTGCTCATCATATGCTTGCCGCCCAAACACACTAACTTCCCATGTCAGTAGGCTAGAAGATTTTTTTAAATCAAAGCGATTGACCGCATGCATATTGGCTTCGTTATAGATGATACTCTCTTGCGGTAACCATTCTAAGCGAGTATCTGTTGCCATCACGGCCTGTACGTTTTGACTAGCGTAATCTGCTATCTCACCTTGTTCCATGCTTTGATGCGTATCGTTGTTGTTCGATGATGCCTTATATTTTTGGCTAACGCTGTCTTTGCCATACCACTTACCTGCCCCTGGCGTAGTGATGACAGCATGGCTATCACTATCTAAATTCAGGTCTATGGTCAGCGTATCACCACCCGCGATACCTGCTGGCGGGTACAACATCAGGATATGGCAAATACCTTGCTGACTGCTGGGCTCAGGATACAGAGCACGTTGTACCATCAGTGCACCAGTATGCTTACGATGATAAAGCCGCGTTTTATCAATAGACTCGCCTTGGGTAGTCGTACGTCGAACAGTGTCAAAACTCAGTGCTAAGGAAGAAGCCCAACTCATCTTATATACTCGTCAAATATGATCTAGCGTCTTACGTAACCATCAACGCTTAATCGCTGTAAAATAAGCGCTATCGAAACAAAAACTAGGTTACATAAAGTAAAAATCATTAATACTACTATTTATACAATCATTGTGCCAACTTGTATAAACCTACTAGAGCAAAAAACCAGCCTATATATCTAATACAGTGATTTTGCATTAGTTTTTACTGTGTATGTTCACTGGTGGTAATAGTAGTATCGGTTTTACTATTTTCTGACCCAAACTTGCTGCTAATTCTTTATCGATAGTCAGCTATATTTGCACCAAATCGTAGCATTTTATCGAGAATATGCACCGTTTTTCAGCACGGCTGTTACCCTACATATCATAACTGGAGCTTGTATTGCTTGAACATATCGTGTCCATTGTTAATGGCATACTAAGCACGTTTGATCATGAAATGGAATTAACGTTTCTGTTAACGATGGGCTACTTATACAATCAACTAGCAAGATAGGTAGATTGTCATGCTATTAATCAGGTATTCTATGTTAAAAAGTGAGGTAGCATGAGATCCAAGGCGTCTGTGTCGGGATAAGAAATTGTAGTAATCACCTGACAAAGGGATATTTAAGCCAGTACTTATTTCTCTTAAATATTTTTGATTAGAAAGTTATTTTTCAGCTCATACAGAAAAATATAAAAACAGAGTATGCTCACTTTTTCGTCTATTTTATGCACAAACCAATTGTATAGGCTTGAATAGTGAGCGCAGCCCCCTTATAAACAACCCATTAGTCAAAAACTACTAGACAACAAAATCATTTAATCCATTTTATTTTTTACATTTATCGATAGGACTTTTCTATGACAGATTATGATCGCATCACTACCAACCCGCATTTTGACATGCTGATGAGTGCGCACAAAGAAGTACAAACCACACAAGCTGCATTAGTACCTATGGTGGTTGAACAGTCCTCACGCGGTGAACGCTCGTTTGATATTTTTTCACGTCTATTACGTGAGCGCGTTATCTTTTTGACTGGTCAGGTCGAAGACAACATGGCGAACCTTATCGTCGCACAGTTACTATTCTTAGAAGCTGAAAACCCTGACAAAGATATCCATTTATATATCAACTCACCAGGTGGTTCAGTAAGTGCTGGCTTGGCTATTTTTGACACCATGAACTTCATCAAGCCTGAAGTATCTACTATTTGTATGGGCGGTGCTTATAGCATGGGTTCATTCCTGTTGGCTGCTGGTCAAAAGGGCAAGCGCTATTCACTTGCTAACGCTCGTGTCATGATTCACCAGCCTTCAGGCGGTGCGCAAGGTCAGGCAACTGATATCGAAATTAATGCTCGTGAAATCCTTAAAACTCGTGCACGTCTGAATAGCATCTTAGCTGAGCGTACTGGTCAACCAGTAGAAAAAATCGAAAAAGACGTTGAGCGTGATTATTGGTTAGATGCACAAGAAGCCAAAGAATACGGTTTAGTCGACGAAGTATTAGAGCGTCGCCCTGAATCTTTGTAATCTCAGCATTAGTGTGACGCATCTCAATTGAGAGCAAGACCATCAGACCTTTTATAGTTTATTTGCTATACGGCAACTCACAACCAATGTCATATCTATTGTTTTGCAGGGTATGACACTGATAGAGCAATCGATATACTGCAAATAAACTAACCAGTTTTAAATTTTAGGAGCGCCTTTTATGGCAGAAGATAATACCCCGCAGTGTTCGTTTTGCGGTAAAGCCAAAAGCGATGTACAGCAACTGATTGCTGCTGACGATGCCAATATCTGTAATGAATGTATCGAGCTATGTACTGATTTAATCGCAGATAGCGCAGAGCACGATGATGACGATAGCGAAGTTGATACTTCCTGGGTTAATAAAAAACTACCAACGCCAAAAGAGTTGCGTGCCAAGCTTGATGACTATGTCATCGGTCAGGACGCCGCCAAAAAAGCATTGGCTGTTGCTGTCTATAACCATTATAAACGCCTAAAAGTTAGCCAGACACTAGCTCACGATAGCAAAAAAGCTAAAATCGGC
This sequence comes from Psychrobacter sp. AOP7-A1-24, assembly GCF_052376235.1. Lineage (NCBI taxonomy): Bacteria > Pseudomonadati > Pseudomonadota > Gammaproteobacteria > Moraxellales > Moraxellaceae > Psychrobacter > Psychrobacter sp. AOP7-A1-24. Next base: position 34,401 of record NZ_JBQSVM010000021.1, read on the forward strand.
GCTGATGATGCGATGGTTGAATTGGCTAAGAGTAATATCTTGCTGATTGGCCCAACTGGCTCTGGTAAAACATTGCTAGCGCAAACCTTAGCACGTCTGCTTGATGTCCCTTTTGCAATGGCTGATGCTACTACCTTGACCGAAGCTGGTTATGTTGGTGAAGATGTTGAAAACATCGTACAAAAGCTACTCCAAGCTTCTGATTATGATGTGGCCAAAGCTGAGCAAGGTATCATCTATATTGATGAAATCGACAAAATCAGCAAGAAAGGCGACAATCCATCTATCACCCGTGATGTATCAGGTGAAGGCGTACAACAAGCGCTACTAAAGCTAATCGAAGGTACTGTTGCTGCTATCCCGCCGCACGGTGGACGTAAGCATCCACAGCAAGAGCTTATCCAAGTTGATACCAGCAACATCCTAATTATCGTTGGTGGTGCATTTGCGGGTCTTGATAGCGTCATTCAGCAGCGTACTGAGAAAGGTGGTATTGGTTTTAACGCTGATGTCAGCTCAAAAGACGACAGCCGTCGTAGCTCAGACTTGCTACAGCAGGTTGAGCCAGAAGATTTAATCAAGTTTGGTCTAATCCCTGAGCTAATCGGTCGTCTGCCTGTACTTGCGGCTTTACAGGAGCTGGATGAGGAAGCCTTGGTACAGATTCTGACTGAACCAAAGAACGCACTGGTAAAACAGTACAAGTACTTATTTGACATGGAAGGTGCTGAGATTAGCTTTACTCAGGAAGCACTAGATGCCATCGCCAAAAAAGCAATGGAACGTAAAACGGGTGCTCGTGGTCTACGTTCTATCGTAGAAAATGCGCTGCTTGAAACTATGTATGAACTACCTTCTATGGAAAATGCTAAAACTGTGATGGTTGATGCAGATGTTATCAATGAAGGTAAAGTACCTAAAATTGCTTAATGTATCGTTCAATTAGTAATTCATTATATATAAATGGTTATTAATTTAAAAAAAAGCGTCTAGCAAACTCTGCTCAGACGCTTTTTTTGGGCGTGTTTTAGCCCACTGTAAGATATGACTTTCTCACTCTCTTTTCAGTCACTAAGGCAGTTTCATATCACCAGCGACTAACCAGCCCATACGGCGCATGATGTAAGCCACTAACCCTGCAATCACCGCAGGCAAAACGAACATCAACAGAATAATCGCCGTCCATAGCTGACTAGTACTCATAATCTCTTGTGATGCCTCAATCACCCCAAATACACCAACCAAACCAGCCGTACCCATGCCTGCTCCTGTTGCCGTGCAAGCCAAGCCAAACCCAACAGTCGCGATAGGCCCAACGATAGCACTGGCAATCACAGCTGGTAATAAAACGATAGGCTTTTTGAGCACATTAGGGATTTGTAGCATACTGGTACCTAAGCCTTGAGAGACGACACCACTAACACCATTGTCTTTAAAACTTGCAACGGCAAAGCCAACCATATGTGCCGCGCAGCCAACCACAGCTGCCCCACCCGCGACACCGCCAAGCCCAATAGCGATACAAATAGCTGCGCTAGAAGTAGGCAGAGTTAATAAAATACCAACCACGACTGCAATGACAATGCCCATTAATAATGGCTGAAGTTCCGTAGCCGCCTGAATACCTTGACCGATAGCAGCGACAGCATCAACGATAGGTGGATTCAATAGCGCACAGACAGCCAATGCAACTGCACATACCAATAACGGAACCAATAAAATATCAAGCTTGGTCCTTCCTGCCACCCAACTACCCGCACGATAAGCAAACACAGAGGTCAGATAGGCGCCTATCGGATTACCAGGCAACGCTACAAACGTTGCAGGTCCACCCACTTGTGGCGTAAATAACGTACCTGCCATTAGCGCTTCAGAATGAGCACCAAGCATACCTGCCACGAGACAGCTGAGCATCACTAGTGTTGGCGCTTTGAGATAATAAGCGATACCTACCCCAATACCAGCACCCATTAATATCGAGGCAAGTTTCCCGACCGCGACCAATGCTGGCAAATCTAACCAGCCACCGATTTGTGAAATAATGAGACCCGCAATCAACGTGACAAATAGCCCTAAAGCCATCCCAGTGAACGCATCGATAAAGTATTTTTGAAAGAACGCTTTAATGATGCCTGCTTGCGGTGTTGCTGAGTTAGATACTGTCATAACCATACTCTTAATGAACGTTTAATAGCATAAAACCGTCGAAAAGCTTTTGATAAAATACAGAGATAAAAAAAGCGTCATTACGACGCTTTTTTAATAAATATAATAACTGTAAACGACTTAATCTAGCGACGCTGTTCAACGATAATAGAGTCTATACCATTATTTTGTAGACGTTGCTGCGCCGTTGTCACTGCTTGACGGTTATTCAAAGGACGCGAGATGACTTGATAGATTGGTAAGCCATTACCCGTCGTGTTCTTGACCACCCTAGCATCAACACCCGCCATCAGTACTTGTGCACGCCGACGATCCGCTTCATCTGCATCACTAAAACTATTAATCTGTAAAATATAGGTCGCTGCAGGTGTGGCAGCTTGGACATTTGCCTCACCTGACCCTGCATTGTTGTTACGAGTCGTAGCGTTGTTAGTACTGGTAGTTGGCGTACCATCATAAGTGGCATTTTCTTCAACAACAACGATATCCCCACCAGACCCAGTATTGCTACCACTAGCTGGTTCGACAGTCGCACCTTCCGAAGTGTCTAAACTGCCCGTATTTTCTGTACTGGCTGTATCGCTCTCTGGTTGAGTCACAACAACGTCTGGTTCAAACGCGTCGATACCGTCTATTTGATTATTCTCAATATCAGCAATATCTTCATCAGGAATGGTTGCCATTTCCTGATTTGGCAAAATATCGTAGAACTCATAATCGCCATTATCGGTATCAGTATCCACACGTGGCTGTACTTGACGATCAGGATCGTTCTCAGCGCTACCATCAGCAGGACTGAAGTTAAATAATGGTGAGAGGTAGATAAACACCCCGATCATAAGGGTCAATACTGCCCCAACAAACATCCACAATAAGCCTGATACGCTACTTGATTTGCGCTTTTCTGTTGCGCCTTTAGGTTTTTTGGCTAGCATGGATCTCGTTCTCCCTACTGGATTTAACTATCATCAAATTAATGCTATCAGCTGCCTATATTTATTTCACATGTTAGAAATTTTTCTATACGAACAATAGCTTTCTACATGTAAAAAAAACACTACATACTAGACGGTGCAGACAAGCCTAGTAGACTAAGACCATTCACTAACACCTGTCTGACGGCTTTGGATAAGCGCAGACGTGCTTGCATTAAGTCTAGCTCATCTTGACTTGGCGTTTCACCTGACGTCAGGCTCATTGGCAAGATGCGGTTGGTGTCATACCAACCATGGAACAATGCCGCTAGTTCTTTTAGGTAGTTGGTCAAAACATGCGGCTCGTAACCAGTTGCTGCGCGGAGTAACGTCGCTGGATAGCCTGCTAACAGTTTGATTAGCTCGTCTTCATTTGGCGCACTCAGCAAGTCTTGATGTGCCAAACCAACGGCATCATCTACGGTCAAATCATAAGTTGCCAGTTTTTCTAACACACGGCAAACACGCGCATGAGCATATTGAATATAATATACCTGATTGTCTTTGCTTTGTGATTTGGCAAGTTCTAAGTCAAAATCAACATGTACTTCAGGCTTGCGCGCCACATAGTAGAATCGTGCAGCATCATTACCGACTTCTGCACGTAACTCACGCAAGGTCACAAACTGACCTGAGCGTGAAGACATTTGTACTTTTTCACTACCGCGCCACAACGCGACAAACTGCACGAGCACCACATCTAGACGCTCGGCATCGATACCAAGAGCCAATAGAGCGGCTTTTACGCGTGGGACATAACCATGGTGGTCTGCGCCCCAAACGTTAATGACTTTGTCAAAGCCGCGATCGAACTTGTTTTTATGATAAGCGATGTCAGAGGCAAAATACGTCGATTGACCATTGGCACGGCGTACAACACGGTCCTTTTCATCGCCGAAATCGGTCGATTTAAACCATATGTTGCCGTCTTTTTCGTATAGATAGCCTTTGTCATCTAGTATCTGTAGTACAGGTTCAATCTCGCTATCGATAGATCTTTCGCTAAACCAACACTCGTAGCTCACACCAAAGTCGTTTAAGTCGTCTTTGATATCCGCCAAAATGCTGCTTAGTGCTGCATTTAGAAATAGTGTATAGCTCTCACCTAGCAAAGTTTTACTATTGGCAATCAAGCCATCAATATGCGCTTCTTTATCACCTGAGATAACGGTTTTTTCGCCATCAGCATTGATCTCAAACTGAGCATCTTCTGGCACGTCTTTGGCAACATCTGCAAAGCTATGTACGTAACTATCACCATGTTGTGTTTTTAGCGTCTGGGCGATGTCACTGACATAGTCACCTTGATAGGCGTTGACAGGAAAAGTCACTTGCTCGCCATTGGCTTCTAAATAACGCAAATAAGTACTGGTTGCTAAGATGTCCATTTGACGACCAGCATCATTGACATAATACTCACGCGTGACGTCATAGCCGATGGCTTCTAGCAAGTTAGCGACGCTCATACCAAACGCAGCACCACGACCGTGACCGACGTGCAGACTTGACGTTGGATTGGCAGAGACGAATTCAACTTGGACTTTTTGACCGTCGAACTGATTGTTCAAACCAAAGCGATCTTGCAATGTGAAAATATCGTCCAATACAGAAAATTTAGCTTCCGAATTTAAGAATACATTGATAAACCCTGGGCCTGCGATTTCTACTTGGCGGATATCTTGATTATCAGGCAATGCGCTGACAATTTTTTCAGCAAGTTGACGTGGATTGGCTTTGGCCGCTTTCGCTGCCGTTAGCGCGATATTACTGGCAAAATCACCATGACTTAAATCTTTCGTACGGGTAATTTGACTGTTGTTTTGCCAATCGCTTGGTAGCGTACCTTCTGCTTGTAGGGTTTGAATGGCATCATTAAAGAGGGATGCAAGCGTATCAATTTGGGTTTGTGACATAGGAATTTGAACTCAATTAAATAAACAACAAAAACAGTGCGAATGCGAGCAATCGATAACTGCTTATTATAATAGCGATCGACATTGCAGGGATCGAATAATGTAAAAAGATAAGTAACCTGTAAATATAACAATCTTTGCGCTTTATTGCACCATTTGCGCTAAAATTAGCACTAAAATCTTACCGTTATCTTGATTTAGGCTGACTAATATCAATGATGCAAAGCTGATAAATAACTCATAACGTGAATTGTAGCGTTACTGTTGCTCGATACTGGACAGTCGTTTATACCTGACTGCTTCCACGTTATAATAATGGTTTGTACGGCTCTTCTAAAATATAGAAGACGCATTACTACTCTATTATAGGATTACGCCATGTTTGCTATTGCCGCCAGTACTGTCACCAGTTGGGGATTGTACGTCTTATTGCCAATATTCATCGCTTTCTTGTTTTTTATTATGTGGGATATCTCTAAAACGTCTGAAGCTGGTCGTGCTGGTACTTTTTGGATATTTCTAGCCCTAGGCGCAGGTTCTGTTGGTTTTATCCTTAAGATAGTAATGGAAGTCGCTTTCAAAAAATGGTTAATCTAATTAGCCATTCTCAACGTTTATCTTATGGCACAGCTTGCGACATAAATAGAAAGGTCAAAGGCTATATAGCTTATGACTGCTGTGCTTTATAAGGTGTTAGGCTTTTGAGTCAAAGTCATTTGAATCACAGTCTTTTGGATCAAAAAAGCTATCGATTCTTAGCATCATTTTTTATAACCTGACTCACATAAGTTGGTAGGTCCCACGCTCCACCAGCAAAACCTCGGCACATGCCTGTACTTGACTCTTCGCTCTTAGCAAATGTCTCACCATTCCATGTCCATGCAGTACGGTTCCAGCAGTCACCGAGGCCTCGGTCTTTGTGAGTGGCCGAAATCTCACCATCAAAATAATCATTCCCTGCTGTCGTGATCAGCGTAGGCTTGCTAGGTTCTGTATCATCAATGAGCCAATAGCCATTACTAGAGTTGTAAGCGCCTAACCAGCAAGTATGCGCGGCTAACGTATAGCTATCATCAACTGGTATAAAGTCCCAACCAAGCATCGTAGAGCCATACTCTGACATACGCTGATATGTTTCAGTCTTTGGGTTAATCAGCTCACAGTCGCCCATTACGTCCTTATAACCTATAAGCTGCTCGGCATTAATATCAACCCACTTATCAATATTCTTTTGAAAATAGGCCAGCTTTGATGGAGCGAGTGTTTTGTTGTCTTCTGCTGAATACGTAAATCCTTTTTGAATGATTGGTTTTGGCAAAGCTGCTCTAGGATGTTGACGATTTTGGTTATTCTTACTGACCAATGCTATCGACGTCCCTACCCGACCTTGCACATCTTCTAGTTTTAGCAGTACTGCCGACATACCTTTATCGCTGATCTGCCATCGATTGTCTCCTGCTCTAATCTCTATCTTAGTCGCGATACGAGCATGGTCAAGCAGTGCTTGGGTCTGTTTGGCTGACAAATCATATAATAGACTGTCTTCTTTGTTGGATTGCAGCACACCATAGCTTTTATTGTTCAGCCAAAGCTCAACACGCTTAAGGTCGTCTAGCGGCACCTCTGATATAAACTGAATTTGCGTTTTTGGCAGAGCTACTTTTGGTAATGCTGTAAACAAGATTGAGGCAGGCTCATCTATTAGCGCTTCACTTGCGTATCCAGCAGCTCGACAAGTCCGCGTATTATCACAAACCACTTGCCAGTCGTCTTGTACAAAGCCCCAGCCCTCGGATACAGTCCCATAACCTGCCATAGCAGGTAGCGATAGTAAGCTGATAGTAGCTACGATCAAAGTCTTTGATGTACTCATAATGCTTTCCTTATGTTAGCTACCACTATCAATGTTACTTTTTCGCAATCAAAGTCGCACGCATGGGAGCAGGATATCCTTCGACGGTCTTGGTCGAATCATTAGGATCTAAGAAATCTGCTAGCGAGTGATAAGTCATCCATTCGGTTTGTCGTTGTTCCTCGGTCGAGGTGACTGCTACATCGACGCAGCGTACATCTGAGAGCCCTGCTTTCTCTAACCAACCAATTAATGCCGCCACCGATGGTAAGAAATAGACGTTATTCATCTGCGCGTAGCGGTCATGTGGCACCAGTACGGTATTGGCATCACCTTCAATCACCAAGGTTTCTAGTACCAATTCACCACCTTTAACTAACTGCCCTTTGAGCTGTTGTAAATGCTCAAACGGTGACTGGCGATGGTACAGCACTCCCATGCTAAATACGGTATCAAACAGCTGACTATGCTCAGGTAATGCTTCAAGCGGTACAGGAGTATAATGCGCTTTATAAGCATCTGCTGTACCAACGAAATGACGAATCGCCATAAACTGATGGTAGAACAAGCATGACGGATCAACGATAATAACGGTATCCGCTCCTGCTCCTGCCATGCGCCAGCCGTGATAACCAGAGCCTCCGCCCACATCCAATACGCGGCGACCATCTAATCGACTTAAATGCGGCGCAACACGTTTCCATTTCCAGTCGCTATGCCACTCGGTATCAATCTTAATACCTGACTCATCATCGCCGATTTGTCCGCCAATCTGAAATGGTCCTTTGCGCCATGGCATCAGCTGCTTTAGCAGTGCTGTTGTTTGTTTGTGCTGAGATTCATTTAGGTTTGCTTCAATTGTCAATGTGTCGCTATTTAGATCGACGTTATTGACAGCTAAGTTTGGCAAACGAGCGACTGACGCTTGGTAAGCAGGCGCGTGCGCATAGTTAGCTTTGTTTTTTATATCACCTAGCCACGTTGGTAATTGTTTAAGCCATTCATAAGCGTTCGGCTGCTGCTGTGCCAACTCTAATAAGGTTAGATATAGTTCACGTTCGGCGTTGATGATAGTGTCGTTGAGCATAAAAGCAGATTACCGTATTGATTAAGAAATAACTGTGTTAAAAGTAAGGATTATTTAAACGCCACCACAGAAACAAAGTTTAAAAACTGAAACCATGTCAGATGACGTTTAAAGCCAACATCGCTCAAACGTGCATGATGCTCGTCTAACGTATCAGTAATCAATACATTCTCTAGTGCATTACGCTTACCGCTGATTTCCATCTCAGTATAACCATTGGCGCGTTTAAAATCGTAATAACGCTCAACCAACCACGCATCGTACTGCTCGTCAAATGCGTGAGTTTTTTCAGTTAACACTAATATGCCGCCTTCGCTCAGTGCCGCATAAATCTTCTCTAATATCGCCACTCTATCGGCAGCTGGCAAAAACTGTAACGTTAAGTTTAAAATCACCATATCACATGGCTCAAGCTCAACATCACGAATATCCGCGGTGACTACTTCGATATCGTGCTCAGAATAGTTCTCACTCAGTAACGTGGTCGCTTCTGTCGTCATCGCTGGTGAGATATCAATGGCTTTGATTTGCAAATCTTGTGGTTCAAATTCACCAGCTAATGTCATACTCGCGGCGCCCAATGAACAACCTAAATCATAAATACGGCTAACACGTTGACCGCTATCGCTCTGCTGACGGTACTTGCAGTGACGACGAGCAAATATTGGCAGCATCGCCAGTACCTGACCATAACCGGGCACACTGCGACGAATCATATCAGGGAAACAAGCCACTACCTGCTCGTCAAAGGAAAAGCGTGCCGCCTTATCCAACGGCGTAGTAAACGGTTTGTCAAATAGGGTGTCATGTTTGACAGTAGGCTGGGATTGGCTCATAGGGCGACTCGTTTTTTAGAATAGAACTTAATAAGAAATAGCTGATGAGCTGGCTCATCATTGTCAGTTGATAAATAAGCGACGTAGCAAAAGCCCATTATAACATTACTGTTTGTTACTTATCGTCTTTGGCTCGCCTGCTAAGCTGAATAACTTACGAAACTGAATAAATAATGCTAAGGGTAATGAGACGTTGAAAACGTGATGTTGAAAAATAACATTGAAAAACGAAACCATTGCTACCAAATATAGCACTTACCCATATTTATAATAATAGGAAAAATTATGCAAACGATCGTATTAGGCGGCGGCTGCTTTTGGTGCACCGAGTCCGTTTTTTTATCAGTAAAAGGCGTGCAATCTGTCGTTTCAGGCTACATGGGCGGTGATGCTGTTTCTGCCAATTATGAAGCCGTCTGTAGTGGTACGACTGGCCATGTCGAAGTCATCAAAGTCGAATTTGATGAGTCCATCGTCCCATTAGAAGTAATACTTGATGTCTTCTTTGCTACGCACGATCCCACCACGATGGATCGTCAAGGCAATGACGTTGGTAGTCAGTATCGCAGTGTGGTGTTTTATACCGAAGACGGTCAAAAACCGACTGTAGATCGTACTATTAATAAGTTACGCGATATGGGTGTGGACGTAGTGACGGAAGTACATCCAGCTGTTGAGTTCTATCAAGCAGAAGACTCACATCAAGATTTCTTTAACAGAAATCCAGGACAGGCTTATTGCAACTTTGCGATACCGCCGAAGCTAGCCAAACTGCGTCAAGAGTTTAGTAAATATATGGTTAGCTAAGTTGAATAGGACATTATTCATTCAAAAGATTTCTTAGCGCAATGTTAGATATCAGCCAAACACTTATACTATAGGTGTTTGGCTTTTTATTATTTTCTCGTTTGATATATCAGATTAATATTAGAATCGCTTATATCAAAAACGTGCAGATAAAGGATTACAGCATGAACCCTGAGTTTTGGCATAAACGTTGGCAAGAAGGCCGTATTGGTTTCAATCAATCTGCGGTCAACCCATTGTTGATTGAGTACTTTAACCGCTTAGATATACCTACTGGTAGTCGTGTTTTCATTCCGCTATGTGGCAAATCAATCGACATGGTTTGGCTAGCGATGCAAGGCTATGATGTGGTAGGCGTTGAGTTGGTCGAAACAGCCGTACAAGCATTCTTTGCTGAGCAAAATATCGAACCTACTGTCTATCAACAGGCAGACAATCCAACAATTAAATACTATCAAGGCCAGTTGTCGGGACAAACCATTACTTTATGGGTAGCTGATATCTTTGCACTAACTGCTAAAGATATTGGTACTATTAATGCAGTATATGACAAAGCGGCATTAATCGCCCTACCAGCTGATATGCGTATGCAGTATAGCGAACAGATACGTAAAATTAGCGGCAAAGCTTCACAGTTATTAATCACGCTTAATTATGACCAAAGTAAAAAAAACGGACCTCCTTTTTCTATTAATAGCGAGCAATTACAGCAATATTGTGGCGGGCGCTATCAAATTACCGAACTCACTAGCGAATCTGCTTCTATAGGCTCAGCATCTGACTTAACCGTGACAGAGCATGTATGGTTGTTGAGTGATAAATAGAATATACTTCGCGTCTACTAAGAAATAAATGAGCGTCCTAATGAAAATTTTAGTAAGCATGATAAGCTTAATCGCGTTTTTGCTGGTTGCACTACCAGCACCACTTCATAAATTCGGGTTTTTAGACTTAGGCACTGCAATGACAGGGTTTAGGTTCGGTCTGTTTGTTGGTATTGCAGCTCTCGTACTACTTGCTATCCAAGTTATATTCAAACGTAAAACGGTCAGCCTTGCTAGCGCAGCAGTAACCGTTATATTTTCTGCAATTGCTATCGCTTTGCCACTCGGTATGATGAATAATGCCAAAAGCGTACCGCCGATTCATGACATTTCAACCGATCTAGTGAATCCACCTGAGTTTATCGCGATTGTGCCACTACGTGCAGATGCATCAAATCCAGTCGAGTACGCAGGCGCAGAAACTGCTGAACAACAGCGCACTGCCTATCCTGACCTGCAGACGTTGACCTACTCTCAATCACAGCCTGAATTGGTTGACGCATCCAAACAAGCCATTGAAAACTTAGGCTGGGAGCTTGTCAATACTGATGCTGACAAAGGCATCATTGAAGCCACAGATACCACCACTTGGTTTGGCTTTAAAGATGATGTGGTGATTCGTGTAACCGATAATGGTAACGAACGTTTGGTCGATATCCGTAGTAAATCACGTATCGGTAAGAGTGATATGGGTAAAAATGCGGCACGGATTCATAGTTTGATAGACGAGTTAAATTCTGTGATAGAAGCGTCGTAAACGTTATAACATTTTATACATCAGATGAAGCGACTGCTTCATAACCCTAGCTAGCTGTCTCACTCTCGAAATCACATAGAAACTGGCGTTATACCACGGCAGTTTCCATGTTGAATCAACATAAACTCATCCTCATCCTCACACCTCACACCTCACACCTATATCAAACTAACGTAATTATTTATAACCTTGGTACTTCGACAGCTTTTCTTTACTGTTTAGATTGGTTACTCTACGTTAATATCATTTTTCGTCTTTTATCTCTCAATAACGATTTTAACGTTTATAGGATATTTTCATGCGTTTGACTTCCTTATCTACTTTGTCGCTGCTTGGTGTTGCTGTCGGCATCAGCTTAGCAAGCACAGCCCAAGCTGCCCGACCAGAAGCACCAAATTTATCTAATGCTGAATTCCAACAATGTCTAGATGGACTAAAAAACTCTAGTAAATTCCGCGGCGTGGATAGTTTTACTTTTAACAACTACCGTCCCAGCCAACCTGATCCTAGCGTGATTCAATCGCTTAACTATCAGCCAGAGTTTCAAAAAGATGTCTGGGATTATTTATCAGCACTAGTCGATAAAGAGCGTGTCGAAGATGGTATCCGAGCCAAACGTCAATGGGGTTCAACCCTACGTCAAATTGAGTCGCGTTATGGCGTAAAAGCTGAGCATGTACTTGGTGTCTGGGGCGTAGAGTCTAACTTCGGTCAAACGTTAGGTAAAAAGCCGTTATTTGAATCTTTAGCAACATTGTCTTGTTTTGATCGTCGTCAGAGCTATTTCCAAGGTGAATACGCCAATGCGCTAAAAATCGTGCAAAATGGCGATATCGCACCCAACGATATGACCGGCTCATGGGCAGGCGCCTTTGGGCAGACACAGTTTATGCCGAGTACCTTTTTAGAATTGGCCGTAGATTTTGATGGTGACGGTCGTCGTGACTTGGTCAATAGCGTCCCTGATGCACTCGCTTCTACGGCGAACTTCTTGGACAATCGCGGCTATCGTACTGGCGAGCCTTGGGGTTATGAAGTTAAACTACCTGATGGGTTCTGGGCCGCTTCTAATCGTAAAGATAAAAAATCGATAAGCCATTGGCGCAACCAAGGTCTGACATTGGCTAATGGTAGTCCGTTACCCTCTGACTTAAACAGTGCAGGCTTATTACTACCAGCTGGTATAGAAGGCCCTGCTTTCCTAGTAGGTAAAAACTTTGATACGTTTTACTCTTATAACGCTTCAGAAAACTACGCACTGGCGATCGCACACTTATCAGATTTGATCACTCGTGAAGACAGTAGCAAGACAGACTTTATCACTGCGTGGCCAACAGACGATCCTGGTATCAGCCGCCAGCAAGCTAAAGACATTCAACAGGCATTGCTAAACGCAGGTTATGACATTGGTGGTGTCGATGGCATTATCGGAGACAATACTCGTACCGCTATTCAGCAATACCAGACTAGTCGCGGTATTTTTCCAGCTGACGGACGTGCAGGTCAGAAGTTCTATCGCGCAATCGTTGGTAATGCAGCACCAAGTCAACCTCAATACGGTCAGCCTGCAAACAGTAAACCCTTGAATCCTGCACCTGCCGATCGCATGGGACAGTTAATTCAACAGCAAACGACTGCGCCTAGTAGCTACTCCTCTCAACCATCAGTGAGCTCGTCAACTTCTAGCAATACACGTTATCGCCGCGTTACTGACGCTGATGGCACTATCAAACTTATTCGTATAGACCAAGGGTCATAGTAGCAAGATAAGTAATACTATTTGAACGCATCAAAAAAGCCACGCTATTGTTAGCGTGGCTTTTTTATTTATAGACAATTACTAAAACAACCTATCTACTCGACTTAAAAAACGTATTCAAACAATAGGTGGTGGCTTAGGCTGACCATTGTCGCCATTCCAGTTCTCACGAGCTTTTTCGTCTAAGTCAGCAGCAGTTTTTGGCTCCCACTTACCGTTTTCTTTCCAAGTCGCATCGCCCCAGTCTTCATCTTCCGCTTTATTGTCCAAATCTTTGTAAGCTTTGCTAGGATCTATACCGCGGCGTTTCATATCAGCTACTTGCTCTTCTAACGTATGAAACTGATCAGCATCATGCATCGACTTTTCTAGATCATCAATATCTCTTTTTAATTCGTCATTTTTAGCATTGCTCATCGTACGCTCTCCCTAATTATTAATATTATTAGTTGTCATTCTAAAACAGCTAACGCTGTGAACATAGTTAACTGACTGACTTTATTATTACGGGTCTGAGGAAGATTCACAAGCATTGCACGTATGCTTTGTATTACAAAACGTAGCCATGATGCCAAAGTGGACGTTTTATATAAGTGTTATTGAGCACGCTATCAAATAATTATGAGTATTGTTCGTTCGTACTCGAGATATTATTTTGCAGTAGGTTTTTTGCGTAGAAGGTAAGCTTCCAAAGCTCTTGTGAGACCCGCGTGCCATACGTCATCAGCTGTATCCAATTTGCACCGACTAGCTTACGTTGCAAATTATTGATATCAGCTTGAGAGATTTGGCAGCGTGAGACAGCATGAACGTTTGGCATCTCTTTTTTGATATCTATTTCCGCTTTAGAGGTAATCAAGCGATTGATAGCATTTTGCAACCCATAGCTCGAAAAAGTAGACGGTATTCTCGTGAGTGTCATGAGTATCTCGTGCCATGAGAGTGTGAGGGATCTAGTCACGTCCGTTAGATTACCACCCTCATAAGCTTGAGCACTATATTGAATCTCAAAAAACTCTGTTAATTCAAGTGGCTCACTGACTTTATCCGATATAAAGTCTTCGTCATCAGGACTATTTTTTTCTACCTTGGTAGTACGAAGTAATACATCGACCGGCTTCTCATGAACGACCTTTTTACTAATAGTACTCTCTTCATCATTCGCTCTGACCCAGCCACCTACCATTTTATTATTAGCGACTGCATTATAATGAGCTTGTACCAATAGTGGCTCGATATCTTCTTCTGTATCATAGTAATGTAGCTGGTTATCTTGCTTGGTGACTAACTTAATAAACTCTTGAAGTTGTCGACTGATGACGGCGTCTTGAGAGTGGTTTTTAACCAGAACGAGTAGCGGCTTAAGCTTTGCTTTGGCATTAAGATAACTCAAATGCATCTGGCTGACGCCGTTTTTTTGAACAGTCCCGTAGCTGTCGCCAACGATCATGACTGCATAATCACAAGAATCAATACACTGGCGCCCATAAAAAGAGGCTTTGGATAACTTACTAGAAACATCATATGTCAGAAATGCGCGTGCCTGAAAGAATATCGCTAAGCTGTCTAGAACCAACAACTGGTCGTTGTCAGCGCATATAATATGAATATGATAGCGACGATTTGGCACAATTACCTCTAAGCGTAGGTCGTGACATAAAAAGGATAAGGTGTGAGATAGAACACAAAAATCTTGTTTTGCTCAGCCTAGCATACTCTTAGCTTGAAAAGATGTACTCAATTTATTTTGACTGAGTTAGCACTGTATATAGCATATCAATATCACTAACTTTGATGTTAACTAGTCAGCATAGTATTGTATTGCAATGCCATCTCTGTACCAAGTAAGCGTTCAACTAAAGCGCATAGTCTATCACTATATTTAGTAGCGTGAAAAGTTAATGGTGATCTAGTAATGGTGTTTGTCGGACTAGATTTTGGTGTCAGACTTTTCTGTCTTTCGCTCATACACGATGCAGATAAGTTGTTTGCAATCAATAGCTGTCTAACCCGTTCAGCAATCGCTTGACCAGAGTCAATGACTTGTATTGATAGCTGCTGTTGTGCAATCTCAGCTAATAAAAATGTCTTAAAAAATGGATAATGTGTACACCCTAACACTAACTGATCGACACCTTCATTAGCAAATATTCGTACCTGTTGACGTAATCTTTCGGCTGTCTCGTCTTGTTCTGACATACCTGCTTCCACCCAAGGCACCAGTTGTGGATCAAAGTATTTAGTGACTACTGTGTTATTAGGTTTAGCAAAATTGAGAATAACGTCATTTAACAAGGTACCGTTCAAAGTCGCTTTGGTCGCTAACACCGCTACGTGACCGCTCTTGCTCGACAATACCGCAGGTTTTAATGCAGGAACAAGACCCACAATAGGTATGTGCGGATAGCAGCGTCGGGCAGTATCTAGCGCATATGCTGAAGCGCTATTGCAAGCAATAACAATTAGCTTACAGCCTTGCTGATGTAACCACTCTACAGCCTTTAACGTCAGTACTTCAATATCTTCGCTATCACGATTGCCATAAGGTACATTTAGCGTATCAGCGTAATATATGTAACGCTCAGTAGGCAGTTGCTGTGCTAAGTGCAAGTAAACAGACAAACCACCAACACCAGAATCGAACAGTCCAATGGGCGCGCTACGGTTTTTATCGCTTACAACTGTGTTACCAGCATATTTATTGATATCTACTAGATCAATAGCTTTTAGACTCCGGTCAACAGATATATCGGCACGTATTCTAAATTTTTCGGCTGTCTGATTATTCATGATGTCCATATTTATGCGAATGCCATTATCGTATTATTCATCAATTTCATTACCCAATTAAATGCGCTATATATAGTGTGTATGGCATTACTCTATCTCGGCTGTTTATTAGCCGTCTTTAGATGATAAGAGTTTTTCAAACCCATGCTTAGACGACACTATAAAATTATAGCACTCATCGGCATACAGCAATTAATAGATAAACATAATACCTAATCAGTAGACATTGATAATGAATAAGACTGGTCGCCACTTTGTAGCGTTAATATCGTCTTACCATTGGCTTCTGTTAACGCTCCGATTTCAGTCAGGTGATAAAAAGTATTACGACCGATAAGCGCGGTCAAGCCATTTCTAACCATCATGTAGGGGCGTACTTGTTCTGCAGACGCTAAATTTTGAGAGTCTACAACATCGTCAGTTGTATTCAGCTGATTCGTTTTATTATTAAAGTCGCTGTCATTAAAATCGCTCTTATTAGAATTATACGCCTTTAATACGATCGGATGCTCCTCGTCTAAGCGAACTACGTCCCCTGTCGTCGTTGTAAACTCCAACCAACTCATATCATCTTCATGGATAATACCGACATCATTTATCAGAAGTGGTGCATCTTCTACTTGGATACGGATTTTCTGTACAGGGGTTTTTAGAAAGTACTCAGTAGTGCCATTATTTTCTTCTTTCCATAGTATCGTGGCAAACAAGCTGACCAATGACTCACGGGTCATTTTCCCGCCTTCATGCCACCACTCTCCATTTGCTTTGATAGTCAAATCCATGTCAGCAATATCTTCAGGATGCCACCTTTCAAGCGGTGGTATCGCACGCCCTTCACGAGTGCCTTTAGTAGACTTAATATACTGGTTTAATGCATCCAAATTGTCTAAGCTATCTAGGCCGGAAGGCTCACTGGCTGGGGACTCTGTAAGTTTTTTATGGCTGTCTTCAGTGCTATTATTATCGTTATTCATTGTTAATCCCTTTATTTAGTATTCAAAGTTTGGCTTATCTGTTATTACTATAAATTTTTGTTTCAGGTATGATGAAACTTTATCGTTATAACAACTTCATTTTCTTAACATTACCTTAGCATCGATACTCATAAATGCGTATCGTGTTTGTAGGACTTTTCTTTTATAATGAGTAACGATTTTTTATTGAAATGGTCAAGTGGGTGTTGTATTGATGACACATCTTACGTTATGCGTTGATATCCTTAGATAAATTGGTATTAACCATAACGGGTCAATTGATGCCGCAAAGACAGTTTTATCGGGCAGCCATATGTCTGAGTGACGTTAGCGCCGCAAGTCTATTATTCAGTTGTTAAGCTAATGATGCCCTGAGATAAGCCACTAAAAGTTTAGGAGTAGGTATGCAAGAGCAAGACAATCAAACGCCAGTTAGTGATGGTAATACTGTGAATGCTGACGCACCAGTAGCGACAGATACTGCAACGCTAGATAAAGCAGAACCAGTCGTAGAGCCAGTTGCCGCGGAACCTGAAATCGAACGAGAATCAATGGAGTTCGATGTCATCATCGTTGGTGGTGGACCTGCAGGTCTATCTGCTGCCATACGTTTGCGCCAGCTTGCTATTGAAGCTGGTAATGATGAGTTTATGGTTTGTGTGGTCGAAAAAGGCTCTGAGTTTGGTGCCCATACGTTGTCTGGTGCAGTCATTGAGCCACGCGCTCTAAATGAGTTGATTCCTGACTGGAAAGAAAAAGGCGCACCGCTTAACGTGCCAGCGACAGAAGATCGTTTCTATTATCTAAACTCTGCCACACGCTCAACCAAAGTGCCTGACTCTTTAATTCCAGGTCCGATGCATAACGATGGCAACTATATTGTCTCGCTAGGTAATGTCGTTCGTTGGTTAGCAGTACAAGCAGAAGAGCTTGAAGTCATGATGTTCCCAGGCTTCCCTGCTGATAACATCTTATACAATGACGACGGTTCAGTACGAGGTGTATTAACTGGTGATATGGGTGTGGCCGCCAATGGTGAAGCCAAGCCAAGTTTTGAGCCTGGTTATGAACTTCTTGCCAAATATACTATTTTTGCCGAAGGCAGCCGTGGGCATTTAGGCAAACGCTTAATCAGCCGCTTCGATCTAGATAAAGACTCTGATCCTCAGCATTATGGTATTGGTCTAAAAGAGCTGTGGGAAGTTGAGCCTGAAAAGCATGAGCAAGGCGTTGTTATGCATGGTCTTGGCTGGCCATTGACTGAAACTGGCTCTACTGGTGGCTGGTGGTTGTACTTTGATGAAAACAACCAAGTAAGCTTTGGTCTTGTGGCTGATTTGTCTTACCACAACCCTTACATGTCTCCATTTGATGAAATGCAGCGCTTGAAAACGCACCCTGTTATCAAAAACGTTTTAGAAGGCGGTAAGCGCATTTCTTACGGCGCACGTGCTCTGACCAAAGGTGGTCTAAACTCATTACCGAAGTTTACTTTCCCAGGTGGCGTGTTGGTAGGTGATGACGCTGGTTTCCTAAACCCAGCAAAAATCAAAGGTACTCATACCTCGATGAAGTCAGGCATGCTCGCAGCCGAAGCTATCTTTGAGGCGTTGCAAGCTGAACGTCAGCATGATGAAGTGGTTGCTTATAGTACAATGTATAAAGAATCATGGTTGTATCAAGACAACTATGAGTCGCGCAACTTCTCGCCTGCGATTCACCGTATGGGTCTGCTCATGGGTGGCGCTTTCACCTTTATCGAGCACAACTTGTTAAAAGGTAAAATGCCACTCACTTTGCATGACAATATCCCAGACTACGATCAGTTGGATCGCGCTAATCATGCTTATCAACCAACCTACCTCAAGCCTGATGGTAAGCTGGTATTTGATAAGTTGTCGTCGGTATTCATCTCGAACACCAACCACGCAGAAGATCAGCCAACGCATCTAAAACTTACAGATTCAACAGTGCCTGTATCCATCAATTTACCACTGTACGCTGAGCCTGCTCGTCTTTATTGCCCAGCCGGTGTATATGAAGTGGTCAAAGACGCTGAAGGTGCTAAGTTTGTCATTAATGCACAGAACTGTGTGCATTGTAAAACTTGTGATATCAAAGACCCTTCACAAAACATCACTTGGGTAACCCCAGAAGGTGGCGGCGGTCCTAACTATCCAAACATGTAAATCAAAATAATGCTAGTTTAAGCAATGACAGTTAGTATTATTAAAACTGTGCTCCAATAAAAACCGCCTTTCTCTCATGAAGAGAAAGGCGGTTTTTTAGTGCTTAAAACAAACGGTTTTTACTCATCTATGCTGCTTAATCTGTCCAAGCATCACGATTGGCTTCATCTTTGAGTTTTACAAAGTCATCGGGATTAAACTTAATTTGATCGCCTGTTTTACCTTCTTTTACCTGACGCTCATAGTCACGCAGTATTCTTAATGCTACAGGAGACAACATTAAGATAGCCACTAAGTTAACTATCGCCATCATACCCATAGATAAGTCAGCGAAGTTCCATATGGCAGGTAGACTGGCAACTGCACCGATAAATACCATACCTAACACAAGAAAGCGGAAAATCATGATCATTACTTTGGCATTTTTAGTACCAGAAATAAATTCAAGATTTGATTCGCCATAGCTGTAGTTGGCGATGATAGACGTAAATGAGAAGAAGAAAATCGCAATCGCCACGAACACCACACCTAGGTCACCCACATACTGTGATAAAGCCAACTGAGTTAGCTGAATACCTTCTTGCTCGACATTAGGATCGACCACGCCAGACAAGATAATAATCGATGCCGTCGCGGTACAAATGATAATGGTATCCATAAATACACCTAGCATCTGCATGAAACCTTGCACTGCTGGATGATCAGGATGACTTTTTGCCGTTGCTGCAGCATTCGGCGCTGAACCCATACCTGCTTCGTTAGAAAACAAACCACGTTTGATACCGTTGATCATTGCCTGCGCAATACCATAACCAATAACACCGCCTGCCGCTTGCTCAAAGCCAAATGCTGATTTTACAATCAACGCGATCGCTGCTGGGAACTGGCTGAAGTTAGTCACGATAATAAATACTGCTAGCAAAATGTACAAGATAGCCATCACTGGTACAATTTTACCCGCGATACGAGCTACTGAGCGCAAACCACCGAACACCACTGGTGCTACCAGTACAACTAATACCAAACCCGTCATCCACGTTGGCACACCAAAAGCTTCATTGGTCGCTTGAGCGATGGTGTTTGACTGTACGCCATTGAACGCCAAACCAAAGGCTACTAACAAACATAATGAGAAAAACACTGCGAGCCAGCGTTTGCCTAGACCTTTTTCGATATAATAAGCAGGGCCACCGCGGTACACATTATCATTATGTGGTACTTTGTATGCCTGTGCTAGGGTTGACTCGATAAAACTGGTCGACATACCGACAAGTGCCGTCATCCACATCCAGAATACAGCACCTGGGCCACCCAAATAGATTGCAATTGCCACACCTGCCAAATTACCAGTACCGACACGCGCTGCTAGTGACGTCATCAATGCTTCAAATGAGCTAATGCCACCATCTTTGCGTCCTTGGTTCGACACACGTAACAACTTCCACATATGACCAAAGTGGCGAAACTGAATAAAACGTGTCGCGACGGTGAAGTAAAGACCCGCACCAATTAGTAAGAACATCAGTAGTCCATACCAAGGGTTGCTAGCAATCAGCCAGTCATTGTTACCCCAGATAATACCGACACCATAATTTACGATGTTATTAAACCAACCTACTATCCCCTCGTTCATATGGGCTCCTTATTCACTCTTTATATGCATTACTTAAGTTTCGTATCGATATCATATTTTGATTGCTATAGACTATACAAGACTCTACGCAAAACACCTGATACCAAAAGACATGTGCATGATATAGATATTGAGCGACGTGCGACCATCACGTTTACTTATCGACTTCGTATAATTATTTTTAAAATAAATAATGCTTATGTTTGATATTATATAGAATAGATTAAGTGACAATTTAACCGCATAAACTACACGACTGCCGTACTGTTTCCGTAACGTTAGGTTTTTTAACGAATACGGCGCAAACTAATTTTTGGTAATTTATCTATAACTCATGCTTAGTTATTTGCAATAATGTTTATTAAACCGTGCTAATATAAATTTTATATCCGCTTATGCTGTTTTATAGTTATCAATATTGTTAGTCAGCACAATAGGTTAGAACGTTACGAACATTAAAACTCTTGTCAGGAAGACGAGATTGTTAAAAAGACACTGGATAGTCCACCCTTCTGTCTTCCTCAAGAAATATTGTTTTACCATTCGATGGTTTAGATTAATGTGATGTTTAAAGTGTTCGTTATCTTACTTGAAGTAGAGAACTAACGAACTATAAATGTCTTATCACATATCATCGTTTTCACTATATAAAGCAGTACCTGACTATTTTTTATGCTTGTTTGATAAAAAATAGTCAGGTACTGCTTTATATTGTTGGTATTTTTTAGGGAAGACAAAAGGAGTTGTCCCATGAAAGGTCATAACGATCCATCCGGTTATTGGCGTGCCAATGTCCGTCTCATCTTAGGTAGCCTAGTAGTTTGGGCACTATGTTCTTATGGTTTTGCTATTTTATTGCGTCCTCTGTTGGCCGGCATCAAAGTCGGGGGCACTGACTTGGGCTTTTGGTTCGCCCAGCAAGGTTCCATCGGGGTGTTTATCATTTTAATTTTCTTCTACGCATGGCGTATGAATAAGTTAGATAAACAATATGGCGTAGATGAGGAATAGACCATGAGTCAGTATTTAGTTAATATTATTTTCGTAGGCCTATCTTTCGCTCTGTATTTTGGTATTGCGATTTGGGCTCGGGCTGGGACGACCAGTGAGTTCTATGTAGCGGGCGGTGGTGTACATCCCGTAGTCAACGGTATGGCGACAGCTGCTGACTGGATGAGTGCAGCATCTTTTATTTCTATGGCAGGTTTGCTTGCTGCTGGCGGTTATGGCGCATCGACCTACTTAATGGGCTGGACAGGTGGCTATGTGCTACTAGCCATGCTACTGGCTCCGTACTTACGTAAATTTGGCAAGTTCACTGTACCTGATTTTATTGGAGATCGCTTTTATTCAAAAACCGCTGCAATGATTGCCGTGGTTTGTTTGATTATCGCCTCTACCACGTATGTTATTGGTCAGATGACAGGTGCTGGTGTTGCGTTTTCACGATTCTTAGAAGTAGAGAACGATACAGGTCTTATTATTGCTGCGATTGTTGTATTCTTTTACGCGGTTCTTGGCGGTATGAAAGGGATTACCTACACGCAGGTTGCGCAGTATGTGGTTCTGATGATTGCTTATACCATTCCTGCTGTTTTTATCTCACTTGAATTAACAGGCAATCCAATTCCAGGTTTGGGTTTATTTTCAAACCATGTCGATTCTGGTATCCCTATCCTCACCAAGCTTGATCAAGTTGTGACCGATTTGGGATTCACGGCATATACAGCTGACGTACCTAACAAACTAAACATGGTGCTGTTCACATTGTCACTCATGATTGGTACAGCGGGTCTTCCCCACGTTATTATTCGCTTTTTCACAGTTCCTAAGGTTGCCGATGCACGTTGGACCGCTGGTTGGACGTTAGTATTTATTTCATTACTATACTTCACAGCACCTGCTGTTGGCGCAATGGCACGCTTAAACCTTATCGATACTATCTACCCTCAAGGTGTTGCAGAGCCTGCAATCGACTATGATCAACGTCCAGACTGGATGAAGACTTGGGAAGATACTGGTTTGATTAAATATACTGACCTTAATAATGATGGTCGTATTCAGATGTACAACGATAGTGGACTGGGCGCTGCAGAAGTGGCACTGACCAATGCACAGACTGAAGGTGGTGATGTAGGCGCTGCAACAACTGCAGTTGAAACAGCACGTGCTGCGCACGACTTAGAACTTGATGGCCGCTTTGCAGATGCAGGCTGGGCTGGTAACGAGCTCGACGTCAACGCTGATATCTTAGTATTGGCTAACCCAGAAATTGCACAACTACCCTCTTGGGTTATTGGTCTAATCGCCGCAGGTGGTCTCGCTGCTGCACTATCAACTGCTGCCGGCCTATTGCTCGCTATCTCGTCAGCGATTAGTCATGATTTAATCAAACGGAACCTGAATCCAAACATCACTGACAAAGGGGAGCTCAAGGTCGCGCGTATTACGATGGGTGTCGCGATTGTAGTTGCTACTTACCTGGGTATGAATCCACCAGGATTTGCCGCACAGGTAGTTGCGTTGGCATTTGGTATCGCTGGTGCTTCCCTCTTCCCTGCATTAATGATGGGTATATTCTCAAAACGTATCAACAACCTTGGCGCGATCGCTGGTATGTTGACAGGTTTGACTACTATTTTGATTTATATCTTCGTCTTTAAAGGTTGGTTCTTTATCAGTGGTACTGCCAACTTCCCTGATACAGCAGAATACTGGTTATTCGGTATCTCACCATTATCGTTTGGTGTAGTTGGGGCACTGCTTAACTTTATCGTTGCATTCATTGTTTCTTATGCAACCAAAGCGCCACCATTACACATTCAAGAATTGGTCGAAAGCGTTCGCTCACCACGTGGTGCAGGCGGTGCAGTCGACCATTAATCTGACGAACGATGATATGTCTTCTGTTACTATATATCACTCACTGGCAGCCACTGCTGGTGAGTGTTTTTTTATCTAAGGCTTATTAAGATAATATTTAGATTATGTTTTTGCTTTATCCAATTGAACATACCTGACTAAAAATGCCTAGCGCATTAAGGAATATTTTATGCTTTTTGAGTTTATCGCTACTATAGCTGCGGCATTTGGAATGGCTGGATTGGCATTGATCATAACTCACCTCTGTAAGCTGTCAGGTAAGCGCGCGCCAAAATGGTTGATTCCTTTGTTTGCTGCGATTGGTATTTTTGGGTTTCAAATACATCAAGAATACAACTGGTACGGTCAACAAGTCCGTCAACTGCCTGATGGTGTTGAGGTCGTAAAGACTGCAGAAAGTGCAGAATGGTTTCGCCCATGGTCTTATATCAAACCGCAAGTCTTGCGCTTTATTGCAGCAGATACGGGCAACGCCAGCATGCATGCTGACAACCCAGACATGCACTTAGTCAATTTGTATTTGTTTGAAAGACGCAGAAGTGTACAGAAGATTTTACAAGTAATAGATTGTACTACTCCTGCCCGAGCAGACTACGTGATACCTGAAAAAGGTAGTACGCTGACGGTTGATGAACACGTTAAACAAACCACTGCATGGCGAGAGCTAACCACAGACGACCTTTTATTTATCAAAATATGTACTGATAAGAGCGTTTAATGGAATAGCACTCAGTATGACGATAGTGGATCATTGAATACTGATAATAAACTGCCGTTAGTAGCGCTGAGAAGATGCAGAGTACGTATGTTTTGAATTGGCTCCTAGCAATAGACCAGCGCACAAACCACCAAAATGTGCCGCAAACGAGATACCTTGTTGCGGCATCAATCCTTGCTTGATGGTCAGCCAATAACCAGTTCCCATGACAATACAAGCTATCAGGTAACCCCAGCGCCGCGCAAATATAGCCCCACCTATCATATAACCTAGCATTGCAAAGCATAGCCCTGATGCACCAATATGAATAGAAGATGGTGATCCGATAAACCAAGTGACCAATCCTGATGCAACCACCAGTTTAATCACCGTGCGATAAGCATTCTTCTCAAACAGACCAAACAAAAAAAGAATCTGTAACAGCGTCACCGTATTGCCAGTCAAGTGTGACAAATTGCCATGCATGGTCCATGAAGCAAATACTCCTATCATACTACCCACATCTAAAGCACGCGGCACGATACCAAAGATATTCCACATTCCAAATAAAGCAACTTCATTCAGAAAAAACATACCCCACATTGGTATCAGTACAAAGGCGTATAAACCAATAACCTGCTTTATTCGTACGACAATCAAGTTAAGCAATTGCTGCCAATTCATATACTATCTATCCTTATCACTTAGACTTTTTATACCTACTTTAATGATTTACAGCAAACAGTGGACGTACAGCGGGTTTGAAAGATAAAACGGATGCGTCTTCATCCGCAGTGAGATAGTTGTCGCCATGCAATAATGACGTCGAATGATAGGGAACTAAGGCCGTAGGAATAAAACGACGTGCCGCATCAATATGCTTAATTGAATCATCAAAGAAGATATGTGGTGCAAATGTTCTGAGTACTGCTGTTTTTTCTAGCCCTCCCAAAAAAAACGCCATATCAACGTTCACGCCCCACTCTCGCAAGGTCTTGATAGCACGCAAATCTGCTGGCGCATTGCGCGCTGTCACAAGCGCAATTTTTATTGGCGAGTATTTGAGGCCAGCAGGTAGACTCTCTTGTAGATTTGATAATTTAATCAATAATTCAGCATAAGGACCTTTTTCAATCGGTAAATCGCGCATTTGTGTTTCACGATCATGAAAGGCACGTAGCCCCTTTTGTTTGTATAGCAGTTCACCTGAATCATCAAAGAGTACCGCATCACCATCAAAGGCAATACGCAGCTGCTCAGTATCCAACTCATAAGTATTGACAGGTGTGGCGTCCAATATGGCACAGGCACATATATTGGCATCCGCCACATGCTGGGCATCTTCGCGATTAGTGGTCAAAAAGAGGTCGACGTTAAAGTCTTTGATATAAGGTGCAACTGGGCTACCTGAAATAAAGGCTGAACGAGAGATACTGATACCATGTTCTAAAATTGCATTGAGCACCTGAATGCCTGTATCTGGACTACTTTTTGAAACGATGACAACTTCGACTAACGGTGTTTCAATTTCTGAATCTTGTACATCGCTATTATCACAATATTTATTCAGATTTAGTAACGCTTTGATCAGCGGGTAACCTGCACCAATATTCAAGGAATCATTTTCACGCTCGGTCATGTACTCTCTAAATTCTTTTATAGCACTTACAGGTCGTTGCTCTAACAGTTTTAGCAAATAGTTTTCTGACTCCGTTAAATCAAAAAGTGCTGTTGCAGAAATTGCAACGATAAGCGTATTACTAAAATCGACAGCCATGACTATCTCTACTTATAAAATCATATGGGGAAATGAATACAAACCAGTTTACTACATTCACAGGCCTTTATAACATTAAGAAAAGTTGTCCTCAGGCAGCGTCAACATCTGTGATGTTTATAAGACATTCTACTTTTCTTTATCAAATGGAATATCAGCCAACGAAAAAGCCATACTGCTACATTAGCAATATGGCTTCATACAATAATTCTATAAACTAGGGTTTAGATTCAGCCTACCCCAACAGCACAAGTGATATAGCAGGGAACATCACTAGGACAACCAAACGAATCACATCAGAGACAATGAATGGAGCCACCCCGCGGAACATATCGCTCAGCTTAATGTGCGGTGCCATCGCCTTAATCACAAAGATATTCATCCCCATTGGTGGCGTGATCAAACCAAGCTCCACCGTCAATACCGCAATAATGCCAAACCATACTGGATCAAACCCTAAAGCTAGAATGATTGGATATACCACAGGAATCGTGATTACTAGCATTGCTAA